>JAUXAJ010000344.1 GCA_030620005.1 Promethearchaeota archaeon
CGATGTTTACTTTTTAAATGGTTCTAAAAGATTCATAACAAATACAGGTATAGCAGATTATTACTTTATTTGGTGCATTACAAATCCGAACGTTAATCCTCGCAATGGAATGAGCGTTTTTTTAATAGAGAAAAATGCTCCTGGATTAACAATTGAGAACCCCTATGGGTTGATGGGGATTAACGGATTATATAATGGAACTATACAACTGGATAGCGTTGAAGTACCAGAAGAAAATCTAATTGGTAAAGAAGGAGAAGGATTTCAAAGTCTAATGGATATTTTTAATATTGAAAGGTTAACGTTAAGTTCTGAGTGTAACGGCATATCCATAGCAGCTTTAGAGGATTCTAAACATTACGCGAAGAGAAGAATTCAATTTGATAAGCCAATCTCTTCTTTTCAAATCATTAAATTAAAAATAGCAGGAATGGCTACAAAACTGCAAGCTGCACGATTACTTACTTATAGCGCAGCAAAATTAAATGAAATGAAAATGAACATGACCAAGGAAGCTTCGATGGCAAAAGCTTTTTCAAGTAAAGCGGCAGTAAAAATTACATCTGAAGCAGTTCAAATTCATGGTGGGGATGGATACACCGACAATTATTCTGTTGAGAGATACATGAGGGACGCAAAATTTTTCATGATCGGGGGCGGAACCACGGAGATACAAAACCTAATTATTGCACGGGAAGAGTTGAAATAAACAGATCCTATGTCGTTGCTTAATGTCTGAACAATTTATTCGAGCCTTTAGCACGAATAAAGACGTCCTCCCTATTGACCTGCAACGAAAGGTCATCAAGTTTTCCACAGTGAGAAAACCGAAAGTGTATCAACGCATTGAAATGGCCCTTGCCGCCTTCAAATCAGAATCCAGTTGATAAATTTAATTGAATACCTTTGTATATTGACATTAAACCCAAATACGCTATATTTTTTATACATGATCGAATCCTTGTGAAAATAATGACAAGATAAAAAATCTATATCTAAACCTTTTTTCTCAAACCTTTTTTTATTCTTTTTTATCTTTTCCCTTAATACATTGACTTGCTTGTTCCGCCTGATAGCTCTTTTGGAAATACCAAGATAAAAAGAATCTTTGTTTGGGTTTTTAACCAACTTGATTTTTAAATTACATGAAAAAATATTGAAAACCAATGGATAGATTGCATTGAAAAAAAATTCAAAGATTTCAATCGAATTTTGGGTGGTTACAAAATTCAGTGATGCAAGTCAAATTAAAAGTGATTAATAAACCCAAATATAATCGTGACTTTCGTCATTTCTCGTCGCCTCCAACCTTTTTTGGAACGCCTTTTTCCACGCTTTTTTTACTATCTTTCCCTTCAATTATAATTTCTTCCTCTTGCTCGAACGGTTTCGAAGGTCTTGCTTCGTCAATGGACGATTCGCACGTCCAGCACGCGTTTTCAATCTCAATCACGGCTTCCGCACACGTCTTGCAATAGATGGAACTACATGTTGGGCAGACGTAAATATTGAATCCTCCCACGCTTCCCTTGCATATTAAGCACGTTTTCAAGTCCTTGTACACGGTAACCTCTTCTTCTGCAACTCGCTCCATTTTCGTGATTTTCTTCATGAACTGTCCATTAACGTGCTCATTTAATCGTGCTAATTCAATGCGTTCAGAAAGAGGGGCGTTAATTTCTTTCAAGCTTTCCCACTTGTCTAATTTTCCCTTCAATTCTTCGTGAAGGCGCACGATTTCGTCGGCAATCCCCTTAAATCCTCTTCTTTCAGCAATGCGTTGCGCTTGAATCAAGATGCGTTGAGCTGCTTTCATATCAAACTTGAGCAATGCTAATTTCCCTTGTATCATGTAAGCTTCCATTAAATACATGTCAGAATCCCATTGTTGAGCCAAATCGATTAATTTCTCAAGCAAGGGGTTCAATTCGTTTATTACATCCATGTCTCCTGTAATTCTCAGCTCAACAAGTAACAATTGGCATAGCCCAACAAGCGCTCGAATTTTGTGGAACCCCATTGAAATCTCACTTTCACTTACTTCTTTAAATAATTTTTCTGCCTTAACCCTGTCTCGAGCTCTCATGCTTGATTGTAAAAGAAGGGCTTTATTATATTTATATTGATTTGTTAGAACTCCATCTTTAGAACGTTGCTCGTAGAGTCCTTCCAAGTCATTAAAATAGTTTCTTGCTAAGTCCAAATCATCCTTCTCAAGTGCAATCCTCATGGCAGCAGAAAACCCGTTTATTAGAGAAAACAATGAAAAAGAATCATCATTACTACTGCTTTCCTCCGCTAATTTTATAGCACGACCAATATATAAGAGCGCCTTATCCAACTCTCCATTTCTCCAATAAAAATTTCCAATCTGTCCAATGGCAAGTCCAACATGGAATTTTATACCGTAATTTTCTGCTACGGTTAAATGTTCCTTAGCAATTTCGAAAGCACGCGTTATATACCCCCTGTTATAAATGATACTCCATTTTAGGTGTAAAAACTTACAATGAGGGTCTTCCAGCTCTTTAGGTAAATCTCCTTGAAAACTCTTGATCAGATCCTCTCCTTGTTTAAGTATTCTCAAGCCTTTATCCCATTCTCCTGCATTAAAAGATCCAGCAGCTCTTCCTGCCATTCGCTTGATTTTTTTTATTAACTTGTCTGTTTCGGTTTTTTCTTTCTCCTTCATTTTGCGTCGCTTCCAACCTTTTTTGGAACGCTTTCTTCCACCACTACTTCTTCTTGTTCCTTCTCAAGAGATTTAACGGGTTTTGACTTGTCAAAAGTTTTAGATCTCATGTTACTTTTTTGTATATTGTTAGTATACCGTTCTCAAATAAAAATTTATCATTAATTCCTCGTCTTCCATGATTCAATAAACCTCAAGATTCAACGAGCTAAGTCTCAAATTAATTGCGATAAAAACATTTATTCATCACTGAATTTTATAACCACCCTGAATTTTTTCTCTAAATAAAGTAAGCTTATTTTACTTTTAAACGCTAGAAAGAACGATTATAATAAAAAACGAAACTAAAAAGGTGTTAATGGAAAAATGAGACTAAAAAATTGGGTTGTTTACAAGAAGATCTCGAAATTTGTTTGGAGAATTATTTACTACGGTTCAGCGTGAACCGCACACCGCCTGAAAAACGAAGTTCATTTTAGTAATAATGCATTCAATTCAAATACAATTTCAAGTTCGTCAATCTAAAAGATATTATAAAAAAAAACTGAAGAAAAACCTGAGCTATAACAAGAAGTTAGAAGAACTAAAAGCCTTGATCGAATCCAGGCGCAAGAAGCTAGAAAAACCGCCGGAAAACGGCTTAAAGGCGGGACTGGACGGAATTAGAAAAGAATTCCAAGACCAGGAAAATCATCTAATTGATATTCTGTTATGGTTTTTAATACTGTCCAGATTTGTCCAATTTTTCTTCAACTATGAATAACCCATTTGACAATAATAATAAAAAATGTGAAATGTGAAGTTTTTAATATTCATAAAAGCCCTTCCTTGTTTTTCTTCCCAATACATTATTGTTTACCATTTCTTTTAGGAGGGGGCTTGGTTTATATTTTTCTCCGAATTTTTTTGTTAGATATTCTCCTATCTTTAAGTAAACATCCAGTCCCACCAAGTCCGATAATTGTAGTGGTCCCATAGGAAAATTGAAGGCTAATTTACACGCAACATCGATATCTTCTGTGCTGGCGATACCTTCCATTTTCATGTTGATTGCTTCATTACACATCACATATATTAATCTGGAAGTTGCAAATCCAGGGGAATCATGTACGGTTACAACGGTCTTTTTCAAACTTTCAGAAAATTTTCTCGATGTTTCTAAAACTTCATTTGATGTATTCTTTCCTTTGATCAATTCAATTAATTTCATGATAGGAGCCGGGTTAAAAAAGTGAATACCAATAATTCTCTGTTGATTTTTAGATTTTAATGCTATATCAGTTATACTTAAAGAGGATGTATTGGAAGCTAATATCACATCCTTATCACAAATTGAATCTAGCTCAGAAAATAATTCTTGTTTTAAAGAGATTTCTTCAAAAACGGCCTCAATGACCATTGGCACGTCTCCTACAGCTTTATCTCTTTCAACATTTAAATTTATTCGGCTTAAGATATTTTTGGCTTCCTCACTTGTCATTTTTTTTTTTGCCACAAAAAACTTCTCGAGATTCTTCTCAATGAACGCTTTTGCTTTATTTAAAATTTCTTCACTCATGTCAACTAAATTTACATTATATCCATGAGTAGCTACTAATTGTGCAATACCTGACCCCATTATGCCAGATCCAATAATGCATATGTCTTTTATTTCCATCCTGTCTTCACTTCTTCCTAAATTGATTAAAATTGGGTTTGCGCTTTTCTAAAAACGCGTTCTTTCCTTCCACGGCTTCTTCAGTGCCATAGTAGAGAGACAGACCGCCAACGCCTAACTGCGTGATCCCGGTCGTTCCATCGGTCTCTGCTAAGAAAGCATATTTCAACATCTTTAACGCTGTCGGGCTCTTTTCTAATAATTCCTGACACCAGCGATCTACTTCTTCGTCAAGTTTTTCCTTAGGTACAACGGCGTTCACGAGCCCCATCTCTAGGGCCTGCTGAGCGGTATATCGCCGACAAAGATACCAAATTTCTTTCGCACGCTTCACACCCACGGCAC
>JAUXAJ010000091.1 GCA_030620005.1 Promethearchaeota archaeon
CAGTCTTGCACCAATACAAGGGTACCAAGCTGGTAGCGATTAAAAACGCGACCACGAACATGATCGTTTCAACGTTAAAGTAAATGGAAGCAAGCGTTCCAATTGGGACGAAGATCACCGACGCCAGGGAGTAAGACGAGCATAAGACTTGAAACCGGGCGTTTTCGTGGTCGTTTTTCCTTGAAAATTTTGAAACATTCAATATTAACAGCATGAAGTTGAACAACATTATACCGTTGACTATTTGAGCGATTCCGTAAACTATAAAAAACAAGAGGAATTGATTGCTAACGATGGAAAGAGCGGTAAGGACAAAGAAGCACGAGTAAAGGAACACCATCAATTTAACGTGCTTGCCCTTGATTTTCTTCCTTCCAATGTACGCCCCTAAGAAGTTTAGAAGTATTAACACGAAGTAAAGGGTCGAGAAAACGTTGAACTTTTTTTCGCCAAACGATTGGAAGATCCACGGAAGAAAAATGAATGATACTCACCTGTCGCTAAAAATTAAAAAATAAGAAGCAAAAAGCAACACCAAGGGAACGATCGTGTTTTGTCTTGGTAGTTGCTCGCGATTGTCCGAAGGGGCGCTTTTTAAGCCGGTCGTCCTCTCCCTTATTAAAAACGTTAAAACGAATAAAGGCGTTAACAAGGAGAAAACCAAGAGAAAAAACAAGTTCCACGAGCTTTGAGAGTAAAGGTCTTCTTTAATGACGAGATAAACCGCGTTCACCAACAGCGCACCGAATATGCTACCGCTCATGGAAAGAATCACGTTTCTCCTCTTGAGATTGTCGTTCACGCTCGTTTCCGTCAGTATTTTACCGATGGCTATTCTAATTATTTCTTGGGACATCCAAAAGAACGTTAAAAAGATTCCAAAGTACGCCAACAGTTGCGAATTTAAAGCAAAGGCTAGGAAGCTTCCGCCCAGAAAGACGCTGCTAACGAGGATCGGCGCCCTTATCTTGCTCTTGTGCTTGTCGAAATAATATCCGAGCGCGGGGGCTAATAACAAGGTTAAATACCCAAAGAATTGCGTGAACGCTAATTATTGCGTGAACGCTAATTACTAACCGCTTGTTTGAACAGGTGTTGCGGTTAAAGGACGCTTACGAGACGCCGGTGTTAGTGCTGGAAGGAATGAACGAGTTTGTTTTCAAGAACGTGAGAGTCGAAAAATCCTCCATTTATGGCTCTCTGTCGAAGATCGCCTGCAGGTTGGGGATAAGCGTGATACCAACCTTGGACCTAGAAGATACGGCAATGCTGATCGAAAGAATGGCGGTTCAAGAACGCGAGAAAAAAGACGACGAGCCGTTTCTTCCTCGTTCCGCTCCCAAGAAATTGAGCGACTATGCACATCACGAATCTCTTCTTGTCCTTTTAATCTATTCTTGAGATTACTCACGCTATATTTTTTTTTATCGCCCTTAGAATGGCTGATATAAACTGTAATGGGTGCTCTTTGCCTACAAATCTCTAATACGGTTGGACAATCATAATTATTTATTCCCTCCCATTCATCCTTCCACCGGTTTTTATTCAAATAAAGGGATTTTAAATTCTTACATCTCCACAAGGACTGTATAAATTTATTTATTTATAAATAAATAAAATAAAATAAATAAATATATAAGTGCGGGTAATTATTCCCTGACGTTTCTCAAGGCTATCTTGAAGCTTTTTTCCATCACCGAGAGACTTGAAGTCTCCTTGAAAACAGACCACCCCTTGAAGATGATCTTTGAATTGGTCGAAGGAGCGCGCCTCTCGTACTTTCTCGCACCTCGGGTTAACACCGACGAAAACGGTGATGATTTTGATGATATGGATGAAGAATTTTAATAAATTGTAACTACGACGAAATAGTTAAATATACGATAAAATAAATGAAAAAACTGAGTAAAAAATAAGAGATACTCGATCAAAAAAAAATTTTTTCCCACGATCCGTTAACCAAAATATTGAAACAAAAAAACTCATGCACGCAGCTCAAAAGAATTGAAACCTTTTTCTCCCATTTTTTTTTACCCTCCCATGTGAAGTGAAGCGATGTCTTTTTCGAGTTACTAATTTAAGAAGAAATTATTCTCCATATATTTTATTCGAGCACGACAAATATTTACCAACAGTCAAGTTAACGACTCAGACAAGCATGTTTTCTTACTAAAAGCTTTTAGAAAAGTTTTTAGAAAATGTTTATTTTCTTTCTTCTAAAAAATCTTATTTCGAAAGTCGAGATTAAGTTACAAAGGCATTTTTATTTTGAGAATGTATTTTTACAATTCATCTTTATTAATATTTGATTATTTTAATGTAATTATAGAAATTATCTATAGCAATTAAAAGTGAAATTGAATTGTCCGAGGTTATCCAAGTTTTAATAGTAAATTATAATAAAAAAGCAAAAAATTACGAGCTGGGAAGACAAGAAATTTTAGAAATGTCTCTGGATGAATTTAAAAAATTAATCCAAGAAATTCCAGAGAGTACAAAATATCATGAACAATTTCAGCCAAGAATAATAACTGAAGACTATATTTTTATAAAAGAAAGAGAAGATACATTTCAATATAAATATAATTATAAAAAATGGTTATTCATTATTGAAGGGAAGTGGAAATTTAAACAATTCAAAATTGAAGAACTTCAAAATGGTTTTATGAATTGGGAAAAAGAAAGAAAAAGTTTAAGATTTACATCTCGAGCAAAAGCTCTATTGAATAGATATATGCTTTTATTTACGATGTTAATGTTTTTAATCATATTAATAACTGAATTCCCGTCTTTTTACGCAAAGTTTGGTAATAATATCTATTTCTGGGTTCTTTACTTATGGATATTTGGTCTTACTCTTTATATTATTATTATTAATTTTAAGTCAGGAGGGAAAAGGTCCTTCCAAAAAATTCCTTTAAAATATTCCTTACCTATCGTAAATATTTTTGAAACCACGGATATTTCTTCTATTTCAGTATGGATTTTTGATATGTTAGGAACAACCGTTTTATTTATTACTTTATTTCCCGAATATTTGTCTGATTTCTTGGTTCTTATTGTGGTGGCGATTCTTATAGTTTTATTTTTCATGATATTAGTAGTACAAGAGTACATGTCCGTTAAAAAGATAAAATTATCTTCTATTCAATTTTTACATGATTTTCTTCAAAGAGAGGAAAGTCTTACTGGGGAATCTAAACAATATTACCTTCAATTAATCCTTGAATTAGAGAAAAAACCAATATTCAAATTAAACACATTATCCAAATCTTTGGTAGTTCTTACAATAATAATTTCTTTAATTCCCTATCTTCTTTAATTAATTTAAATTTAAAGAAAAGAGGAGGTGGAGTATATAGAGTATAAACAATATTACTGTCTTTCGAGATCACGGAGGGAAAACCATAGGGATTCGTGAACAAAGGCGTTAAAATCGCTCTTAGACTTGATGAGTTGAGGGGGCAACTGGTCAAAAATTAGAAACAAGGAGGAATTCTCCCTCCAATCGCCAGTTACTCGAGATCCGTAAGGAGTTAACTTGACCAGCTCGGGTTCGATGCGATGGTTTTTTCTGCGGTATTCCGGAAAAATCGACTTGATAACATATCTCTTGTCTTGGAAAGTTGCAACGAGATATAACAAGTAAAGATCTGAGGCGTTTCCATTCACTTTATCGGTGATCTCGAGGATCAGCTCCTTGTGGGGGACATCGAACAATTCGTACGGTCCTAAAGGAAGGTTTTCGCTAACTTCTCTTGATTCGGTCATGATTACCAGGGGAAATGTATCTTAATACGAAGCCGTGTTAAACTTATATAAAGAAGAAAATGCAAGTGTAGGAACCAGACACAGGATCAATGTTAGAGGACGGGAGAAGGTGAAAAAGAAGGGGTAAAAAAAACCATATTTTAATTCTGATCGTAATTTGACATGTAGTACACTTTAAAACTAATAAATGTTACATTTTAAATTAGGAGAAGAATACAAATTATAAAATTAGGAACAATATAAGATGGAGTTTGAGGATTTTTCGGTCTTTTTTATTGAATTCATGAAGAACATGAATATATTAATTGATCTATTGAAGTTTAAAAACTCGATGTTTAAGGATTTTTTTGACATGACGAAATCTATACATGAGGATCCAAATGACTTCATCAATACTCTTGTTGAAAAAATGGATTACGAACATCTTGACAAATTAAAGAAAGGAATGTTAGGAGATAAGAAGTATAAATTTTTATATAATTTTTTTCTTGAAGTTCAGAAAACCTACACATTTGAGAATTATATTGAATTTGAGCGCATAAATGACGTTGTTTTGAAATTAACTGAATTTGAGAAGTATCTCTATAATTGTTTTAAACATATTATTTTAAAGCACCCAGAAATTCTTGATAGTAGAACAATGACGTTTGCAGAGTTCACATTACATTCAGAATTAGGAACTAATATTGTAGAAGCAGGGGCAGAAAAGTTTCTTCATGAACTTTTTTATAAGAATTATATAGATGTATTTAAAATGGCTATTAAACCTTTAGGGATTAAACATGATATATATGAGGTAATGATACATAAACTTCAAGATATCAAACTGATAAGAAATCAATTAATTCACGCAAATGGAAGAGTAACTACATTATTTCTAAAAAAACTAAAAGCACTAGAACTACCAAAATATGATTTGAGATTTGATGAATTCAATTTAAACAATAAAATAGAATTGTCCGATGAATTATTACAGGATATAAGTCAAACCTTAATTATTATTGGATTTGAGTTTGATAAGAAATTAACTGAAGCGTATCCCGAGTTAAAAGTGAGATTGGATAATAAGTCGTAAAACATTCAAATCGAAATTTGCTTTAAAAGATCGTACCATAGTTGTAATGTTTTTGTTCTTAAAGATGTGAATAAATGTAATATTTGGAGTAAAAATAAAATCAAGTAATAAAATTATTTAACCGTCTATATAAATTTTTGTGAAAGACTACGCTCAAAAAATGTTACGGTATATAAAGAGTGACACTTTTTTTTGTGAATTGTTAATCATAAGGGACTTAACCGAGCAGGTTTTCGATTTCGTCGATCTTTTTGGATATCCATTCTTTAAAACAGTTAAAATCGCTAACAGAAGACATTCCGAGAGGAACAACTGAAGACTTTTTAGATGAAGCGCGCGCAGGCGTCTTTCCATCGCCCTTTGGTAAAGAAAGCGTGTTAGGAAGAATCACTTCGCTTAAATCGAGTTCCCCAAAAATTGCTTTAAAGTCTTCTATATCACTAGCGATCAAATCGTAGTTAGTGTTGTTCATGCCGATCCAATTGACCGCAAACTCTCCAGGTATTCCTTTTTTCCAGTGGTGAGACCTCAGGTAGCAATATATTCTTTTAGGATCGTGAAGCTGACTAAGGTCTAAATTCCTCGAGTTCACATTTTTTTTCCGATAATCGAGCAACGCTTGCGCGAACTCCCTAGCAATCTTTTTGTTGCGCTCCATGATAAAGGCGTATTCTTCCAAGAAGGAGTTGTCTTTGTTGGATCCCGCGGTTCGAGTTGAATCCTTCTCGAGTTGACACAAACCTTGACTTGCAACGCCTAAAATTATTGACTTGCAACGCCTAAAATTATTTCTCTCGTTTAAGGAGCGGAAAATCTCCAAAGCGCCAAAGCAAAAAAGATTGGTGTACGGATTCTTTTCCTTGAAAACGACTTGGGCGCGCACGATGCAACAACGAAATTCACATTTATATATCACTTCAGTTTCATCCGTAATTGCATGATGCGATCTTTAAAAAACCGTGTAACCCCCTCTCGTGGGGAGACCACTATTAATTGAACCATATCTCCACCACATTCCATACAATTTTTATCGGTGGCAGTCCATTTTGGGCGTCCCGCAATTCGATCCATTCTTCTTGAAGATCTTGTCATGATTTAATCTTTAACCTCTATTTTTCCAATTCATTTATAAAATTATGATTAGAGCCTTCACGCTCTTTATTTTTACACTAAGACCTCAATTCAGAGAATTGGAAAATTCTTTATGTTTTTTGAGTTAAATCCTATGCTATTATTATCTAAGAATAATCAGTATTTATGCTTTAGTATCTTTAGGGATCTCTAATGTATCGTATGTATTGATTTCAGCATGAAAGTCCTTAAACTCATTTCTTACCTTTTTTTCAAAATACACAACTATAACGCGATCCTCATTAACCTCTTCTATGATATTAATGCTATAATCAGCTTCTCCATATAAAGTTCCATAAGTATCAATTTGATAATTGTTTCTTGCTAGAACATTAGAAAATATTTCAAAAAATTCTTTATCTTTAGGTAAAATAATATTATCGCATTCTTCCCTTACTGGATAATATCCTGAGCCTTCTCCTATTCGAATGTCATAAATAATAGGTTTTCTTTCTAATACAAGCACTCCCTCGAATCTAATACTCTCACATATCTCATAAAAATTTAGAGAGAATTCTTTTTCCATTTCTAATAGTAATATATCTAATTCTGATATCATTGAATCTTCTGGATCAATTTTAAGTACAGCCTTATAAGTCTCAATTGCTTTATCATATTCTAATCTTTCAGCATAAATTTCACCGATATAGACTAGCGCATCTGATTCTTTTGGCTCAAGTTGCAAAATTCTATTGAATATTTTTAGAGCATATTCATAATTGTGTTTATCTTTATAATCCTGTCCTAAATCAAATAAGAATTCAATATCGTTTAGATCTGTATTATTTATGTCATCATTAATTTCAAATTCTTCGAGCTGGGAAAAAATAGGAGGTAAATCATCATCATTTAATATATTTGGAATTGTTTTATCGAGATTTTCTTCATCAACATAATGTATAATTTCATCAAAAATAAAGAAATTTCCTTGATACGCGCCACAATGAACACAAGTATTTCCGATTACTCTTTTTCCTTGTGTTTTGCTATAGACTCTTTTAACAAATGGATATTCTTTTATTAGAATTTCATCGATCTTTTCTATTTCTCCTATACAACCAAGGACTAGTCCTTGAAAGACAAGGCAATAAGACACATGGGGCGTTTCTTTAAAACATTTCCAACAATCTTTATTCCATTTATAAATTCTGATTCTTTTTAATTCTGAGATATTCTTTTCAAATTCATCGCATATATCTTCCAATGATGTAAAAGATATTTCATTATTTTGCGAATTTGGCACATATTCACCCTCATAATCCTTAGCGACTAATTTTAATAAATCATATAATTTAACACCTTTCGAAATGTCATTCCCCAGGTGATCTACAACTTTCCAATCAAAATTATTTCTTAGATCTCTAAGTTCCAGCACCAATTTTTCATATTTTTCAAAATTATTATAATCTTCGTCATTTACTGAACTCCAATGTAAAATTAATTTCGCTCTATCATGTTTTTTCTCAAGATGTTCATTCAAAAAGCATAAATCGCAGAGTGTAATCATATCACTTAATTGTTGAATTGAAGAATTATAATCATAGTGCCATTTTTCATATATTTCTAGACGATGTGTTATCGCACCGCAAATATAGCATGTATATTTAGCCTTTTTATATACGGCTTTACTTAGAATGTCCCATTCTTCCTTGGATAAAATCCTTCTCAAGCTTATTTTGAGAGACTTTTCTGGGACCAAATTACCCCATAATTTATACTTTAACAATTCCTTCTCTAAGGTCTTACATTTATCGATATAAGACATGTTCATTTTTTATTGGTATAAATTTAATAATTATGTAAATAAATATTCCAATATTTAATTTATAGGTGCAATTTCTAAGAAATTGAAAAATGAGCAGGTTATTTGTCAAGATATCAGAATGAAAATGAAGAAACTATGAAAGTAATATGTCAGAGCGTAAATATTTTTGTGCAAAATGTGAAAGTGAATGGCCCTCAGCGTTTATAAAGAGATTTGAAATAGTGAGAAGTGAGTTCATTAATGATGTAAGAAAAGAATTTTCTCTTCAATGCCCTATATGTAAGGCATGGTTAAATGGAGTATTATGCCCTAACTGTGGAAAATGTGTGCCTCCATACGAAAATTGCCCAGAATGTGGATTTTCCTTAAAAGCTCCTTTAGCTGGTTGTTATCGATATCATTAATATATTTCTTATTACAAGAATTTTTCTCTTAAATTTATAATGATCTGCAAAACCTCCATTAAGAATAATCTATTATTAGATTTGAAATCTTTCACTTATTACATTTTAATCCAATACTTACAGGTTTTTTACACTTTTTACTTTTTACATAATAAATCGAATCTTTAATTGGGGATAAAATAATATCATACTTTATTTTTGATTTCCTCCATTAAATTGTCAATATCATTATGATTTTCAAGAAATATCCTTCCTTCCTTCGATTGTCTCATAATTCGTTGTTCTGGTCTAGCGATTACTTTTTCATCCTTTAAATATATTACCATTGCCTTTGAACCTTCAATTTCTTCAATATAACAATTAAATTCTTTAAGTTGTTGTCCAAAATTATTCTTTAGATTATTGAATTTTTCAAATATATGTTTATTCATGTTAGGAATGTTTTGAAAAGTATGAATGTCTTTAAATATTTCTCCAATATTGTTCAAGATAATTGTCTTGGTTTCTTTCTGTCCTTGTCTCTCTTTAAATGATTTTGCGATCATTGTCATTAAAGAAAATACAAGACCGAAAAAAGTAACTATATTTGGATTAAATGAATAGAAAATAACTAATAAGATAATTATAATAATTATTAAAATCTCGAACCAATATCTTTTTAATCTTTTCGCAGACAATTTTATATTCATATTTTTTAAAACTTAAATTTTTTTAAATAAAAGTTATATCTTGATATTCATTATCGCCAATATCTTTCTTGGCAACGCCTAACTCCCGAACTTCCCGATTTAATTTTAATACGGCTTCTCTAACAATTTCTCTTTGTTTAGCGCCAGTACAAACAATCCTTCCAGTACTAAAAATCTTTTTTTTTTGTTTCTTGTTTAAACATTTACTTTATTGTAAAATTTCTTATGAATGTTTATTTATAAAGTTACTTGTTTTGGCATTATCACCATTCAAATCTTTCCGAACCTATTTCTTTTTTTCAGAAGACTCTATTTGAGTATTATTCCTATGCTACACATGTGTGACACGCTGTTTGATTTGGAGGAGCAAATTAACTTTCAAAAAACCAATGAAAAAAAAAAGGATTATTTATTGGTAGCAAGGAAATGTGGATTTCTTTTCGAGAAATCTTTGAAGATGATGATCTTTTTAGATTAATTCAGAATCTAGATGCTGTCAATCCAGAGGCTAATGGAACTGGGGCAACAACAACAAAAAAAAAAAACAAAAAAAAAACCGCTTTAAAAGATTGGTAATAAATACCGTAAATTCGATTTACCTTAAATCAGAATCATCATGTGGCAGCGTGGACACGACTTAATCTAATTTCGGTCAGAAAAACATTCTCAAATAACTGATACACGATTCCTCTATTAAAAAAGTTGATCACGCCCACTTTTCCTTCCTTTTCAAGTGTTTTATTTATTGATATTTTAATTTTAATAGAATTAAAAAAGAAGATAATTAGAAATCGTATATATCATATATATATTATTAAGGAGATAATCATAAAAAAATTGTTATCAGTAATCAAAAAATGTCACTAAAATGGAATTTATTTGACAGTAAATTAATTACGCACCACGACCATGCGTACCAAAAAATGTCTCAAATCGACCTACTTTTTTGTAAGTTTTTTCTTCGTCATTTCTGATTACTGATGTCACGCATGGATTTTTTCTGACATTTTTAAAAATTATCCGAAATTAAAGATTTCATATCGTTTAGCTTTTATTATGACCCATTTAGTAATTGAATTTAAATATTATATCCTACTTGATGCAATATGCTCGCATCATAGCATGTGGAGGTAATACTCAATGAACATGAAAGAAAAAAAGAAAAAAGAATTATACGAGCTGGTGAGGGAATTGCATCATAATAAGGGATTTTCAGTAGAGATTCTTGCAAAAAGGTTTAAAAAAACGGAAAGAACGATTTATAGATGGCTCAAACGAGGGAATAGCTCAACTAATACGAAGAATCGCAAAAAACAAAAAAAAAATGGGCGCTCTAAACAATATCCTCCTGAAGTATTCAGACATATCGTCGAATTAAAGGAAGAAAATCCACATAGAAGTGCTCCAATGATCTATAGGAGATTACAAGAAGATTTTAAAGATTCTTGTCCCTGTTTATCAACAATTCAAAAGTATATTCGAAAAAAGGGATTAGTGTATAGACCAAGAGAGCAAAATCAAGGATACAAGAAATTTCAGAGAGAAAAACCCAATGATTTGTGGCAGATTGACATCGCAGGCCCGCAAACTATTGGTCATTTGAAGCAATTATATTTGATTGCTCTCATTGACGACTGTTCCAGGTTCGTGGTGGCAGCAGAATATTTCAGGACGCAAAAAGGAACGAATGTTTTAAAGATAGTTCGAGACGCTGTTCTTTCTCATGGAAGAGCAAACCAAATCCTTGCAGATAGAGGCGCTCAATTTTGGAACGCGATGGGTGAATTAGCAACCAAGTATTCTAAATTACTTGAATCCTTAGATATTGAGCCTATCTTTGCCAAACCTCGTCATCCTCAAACGAAGGGAAAGATTGAAAGATGGTTTGAAACCGTCGTTCAGATGTTTTTAGTTGAAGCTCGCCCTTTTGTAAAAAAAAGGCCAAAGTATTCATTGGCAGATTTTAACCGATTATTTAAGGAATGGGTTGAGTGGTACAATACTAAAAAACCTCACGGTTCACTTCCCAATAGAACGAGTCCCAACGAGGTTTATTTTAAAACAAAAGATAGAATCTATCGGCCATTAGAAGTAATAGTAAATTGGGATAAATGGCTTCACGAAATAGGACAGAGAAAAGTAACTAACTACAATACCATATCATACAAGGCGCAGAATTTCGAGGTTCCCCCGGGATACATGAGAGCTAAGGTGGATGTCATCGAATACGAAGATAAAATCGAGATTTATCATAAAGACAAGCTGATAATAACGCATCCACTTTAAGGCCGATGCAACAGATAGTGGAATCAACACGCTACCAGAGCCTCTACTCTTGGCCTTCTTGTATTTTGTACTTTTTTCCGTCATTTTTTCTTTTTATGATCATAATTTTTATTCCTATAATGATGATATAGAGGTTCAGAATTCGAGAATAACCGTTGACATGGATATCATCATGGACATTTTTTAAAGAATTGTATACAATCAGAGAGATTTATAAAGGAAATGGCTAAAAATGGGCTTAATCTAACACGGAAATGCAGTCCGAATAAGGGAACTACTTGCTTTGAATTAAGATAATTTATAAACTTCCTTTAATTTAAAACAATTGATAAAATTAAACTCCTTTAAAATCAATATAAGTAATTAATGACTTGGTTCAATTGAGATACAATCTTACTCCTCAAAGCAATTATTTGCGACATTTCAATGATTTCACTATGAGCTCCAGGATTTCGATCTTCAATAATTGTATTACAACACATTCTAATTGCATTCAATGCTTCTTCATCAAAGTTATCTTCAATGATCTTTTTAAAGGGTTTTAAATGATGTTTATCAGGTTTCTTAATATCTTCTATTATTCTTTCCCACCTACCCAAACTGATAGTTTTATTATTAAGAAGATTTCCAAATTTTATCCTTATATCCTTATTATTTATAAAACCGCCTTTATATTCCTTTTTTAAAAATGCTTTTATATGAGTTGAAATACGCTCATCTAACATAATTTCAAGACTTTTAGAATATTGATGTACGATAGAGGAGGCATCTGGGAGGATATCTCGTTCATGATAATCTTTAAATATTCTTTCTGCACTTATTAAAGCGGCTTTAACTTTATCAGAAACTTTATTAATATTAACAACATCCTTAGATAAATCTTTAAGTTTTTGTTTATTTATTGTAAATACAAGAGTTAATTCAGAGTCGGCGTTTTCTCTGCAAATCTTAAGAACTATTTCAATATTTTTTAATGCCGATAAGTAATCAAGTTTTAATGAATAAGCAGCAGCAATATTTTGATAATAATAACAAATATCTTTGTCTAAAGCAATACATTTTTTGTAATATTTAATTGCTTTTTCAGGCTGTTCTTGATTATAATATAATATACCGAGATTATTTAAACATAATGCTTTAATTTTGTCTTCTTCACATAATATAAGAGCTTTATTCATTAATTCAATTCCAAGATTAATATAACCTAAATTGCCTATTTTATTACCTAATTCTACAATCAAAACATCCTTTTTTGATATTTCTGCATCATATAAGTTCTGAATAATTTTTGTAAAATTTAATTCTCCTAATAAATTTAACATTCTCAATATCCAATCATCTAAAAAAATTTGTAAGTCATCAATATCTTCACTAATACGCTTAAGAAAAGAGAGTGTACATTTAAGGCTCCTATCAAGATTATTTAATTTATATTCTAATAAAGCTAATACTCCAATTGATTCCAGATCATCATCAATAAAAGATAGAATATGATTAAATACCTTATAAGCTGATTTCCAATGACCAATGTAGAGATAGGAGAAACCTAATCCTTTTAATGCTTTTAATTTTTCATCATTACTTAATTTTTTAGAGGACTTTATTGCTTTTTTAAAGATTTTTATTGATTGTTTATGTGAAAGGGAAATTTGAGCTTTAATTCCATATTTTAAAGATTCTGAATATTTTTTTTTTACATCAATTTCGTTTAATCTTCTATAATCCATGTTTGAAAAAAAAAAAGCCTCTACTCTCTTGTATATTAAATCATTAACACCATCACTGAAAAAATGTAGATTATCTATTAATAAATTCAAAAATTCTCTTTCTTTCTCAAAATTTTTTAACCTATTATAAGCGGAAGCAAGGTTCCAATATATAAAAAACTCATATTTAGAGTTTTATAATGATTTTGCAATTTTTTCGACTTTATTAAAATATAAAATCATTTTTGATTTATCACCAGTATGTCCATAACATTCTCCAATGTTTTTCAAGGATATCGCTCTTTTATATTCTTGTGGTGTATTTTCTGGATTTTTCTTTATAATTTCTATTATATCGAATGGATTTGCTTGAACAAGCCAATTAGGTGTTTTTTCAATCATCTTATGGGCCTTTAAGTAATACTCTAGAGCTTTAGGGTAATTTTCATTAAATTTATATAAAGTAGCAATTGAATCAAAAAGATAATATTTAAAGAGATCATCAATTTTTTTATTCTTTCTTTCATATTCTAAGAACATATTAAGGGCTAAATCATAGTAACCACTAAATTGTAAAGCTAGTGATATAATTTGCCATTCAAATTTTTCTATTTTTGGATTTGTATCTAAATATTCTTGGATTGTATCTCCTAAATCGGTTTTTTGATTAAGTAATGAAATTTGATCTTGAATTGGTAATTTTGTGAAATAATACTCAGAAGCAATAGCGAGTAAATCTTTGATTAATTTGATATAATGTAATAAATTTTTCAGAGTCTTTTGAACTTCAAGAATGTTAAATACAATATTGCTAATGCTGTTTATAAATTTTTGAGCAATAATATCAGAAAGTTGATTTAAATAATTGTGAAATTCAGGTGTTAATTCACCAAAATTCCTGTAAAGCCTATAATTATTAATGTATTTTATTGCAAATGCCTTGGCTTTATAGTTATATTTTCGCAAGGAAGAATTTTTTGAATAAGAATCGGAGGAAGCGAAAAGGTTTGTTATAGAATACCTCCCCGTAAAAAATTCTTCTTTTATTCTAGTTAAAATTAATGCTGAATCATAATCTCCCTCTTGGGATTTCTTATCAATCAAGTGTTGAAAATAATTTTGAGTTAATTTGTGTCTTGCTCTTAATTTGTTAGCCTTCTCCTCAGATGAATCGGTAGGTAGAAGCACACTATAACCATCTTTTCCTAAAAATTCATCAATTTCTTTTTGATCAATCACGACATTAGAGAGAATATTAAGAAATATCCTTTTAATCTCTAGAAAGATTTTTTTATCACTTTTAATCTTTGAATATATCAAATTCCGAAATGCTAAATCAACATTTCTTCTTAATAAAAAATTATTTCTTAGAACAACTTTTTTAACTAGTTCATCTTTTTCTTTTTCTGTAGCTTCTTCCATTTTATTATAATTCTTAAAACGCTTTTCTATATACCAATTTTCCCAAACAAACTGAGTGTTAAGAAATTGGATTTCTGATTTTTCTTTAACCATTTATAATCACATTTTATTGCTAAATACAAATTTTACAATACTATTAAGATTAGCTAAAATCAGTTCCTTTAATAGTTTTTCGCCCGTTAGAGAATTTACTAAAGTTTCTTATCATGATTTATCTCTTTCCCTTGATCAAAAAGCTTTAAAGATTAGTAATCAGTATTAAGGGAACTTATTTTTATTCTTTAACTTATCGGAAATGGCATTTACTCGACGGCCTATCACCGTTAAAAGCTCGTTTCTCTCCTTTACTGCTTTTTCCAAGTTTAAAGCGCTAATATCGCTTCTAATGGCGTCCAATTTCTCTTTTTTGAACAGCATCCTAGCAAGAAACGGGAACTTGTTTAAAATCTCTTCCATCATTTTCATCCGAGATTTCACGATCGTTTCCCTCATTTCTTTCTGCTCGATCCTCCCGGCGCTCAGGTCGTAAATCGCTTCCTTCAAGGATTCAAAATCTTCGGGGTCGAAAATCAATTTTTCCAGCGCCCCTCTTAGTATTTTTCTAAAAGGTTCGCCTTCTTTACTCGCTCCGGCTTGACTTTTTCTGCTCGTTTTAAACGCCTCTAACGCTTCTTTTATTCGTTCTTCGCTTGACTTTCATTGCCCATTTTAATGTTTTTGGTAAAAATATTAGAATATTAAAATAACGCGTCAATCAATCGATTCAAAGCCGGAATTATTTTTGCTAAGAAGATTCTTTTATTTTTTTTAGGTAAATTCCAAACGTTTCGCGTAGCTTTTCAAAAAATTTTTGTGCTTGTTCCGCCTTCTTTCTATCAACCTTGACGTGTTTATGTACGTATTTGTTCCTGATTATCCTCCATTTATTTAATTCTTTCAGGATTCCCGAATTCACGTTTAGTTCTTGTTCTATCTCTACAATAATGTCGCTAACATTTAACGCGTTTTCTTCGCTTATCTTCCTCTTGAAAATTTCTTGATACAACGAGTTATAAAAGATTTCCGTTCCTTTGTATTCATGCACGACGTAATCGCTAAAACGGTCGTCGTTAAAAGCTTTTTGAGCGTCACGATAAATCTCGGAAATTTTTGCCATGAAAGAGAATGAGTCTTCTAAACCATCCTCTTCCACATCTAAACCATCCTCTTCCACATCTAAACCGGCACCCTCCACGTCGTTTGTTCTTGTAGTGAGGGTTTCTTCCTCGAACTCGTCGTTTTCGTCGGATTTTTTTACGCGTTCCAGGATTACCAAAACGAAGTGCGAAATCAACTCGTACAACTCCACTGCTTTACGTTCGACGTCTCCCTCCAAGGTAGTTTTTGCCACTTTATCTATGTAAGTAAAAGTCTCTTTCTTGTTGAAGGGGTAATTGTTAGTCCTCGAAAGAGCTTCGAAAAACGCGTCCAAGTCCTTGGCAACCTCAGGATCGTCCGTCTTACTTCGCAGGAACTCGTGCCGGATGGCGTTGGGGTCTTTTCTAAACGCTACTTTCCCTACCTGGATCGCACCTTCGCAGGTCGTG
>JAUXAJ010000188.1 GCA_030620005.1 Promethearchaeota archaeon
AGAATCCACTTTAGAAAAATATAGGTTAGGAAGAAAAAAAACTTACAAATATCGGTTTCAACTAAAAGCTATAAATAAAGATATAGGCATATTGCACCTTCATTCAGGGGCGAAATGAATTGAGTTTAAGAAAAAATATTACTAAACCATTTCACTCTCTTGTTTCAAATTCATTCAAAACGAGTTGTAAGTAATTAAATTTCTTAGTCGGAAAGTAAACATCACCAAAACAAGAAAATGAATGCTATCGTTGGAGCGATGGGGTGCCAAGCCTTTAGAGAAAGTGTAAGACTTAAAAACGTTACTTATTTTAGAGAGTATATTAAAAAAAAATTATTGAAATTATGAAAGGTAAAATTTGTATCGTTACAGGGGCTAATTCTGGTATTGGAAAGGCAACAGCGACCAGTTTGGCAAGCTTAGGTGCAAATCTTATAATGCATTGTCGAAACCAAGATCGTGGTGAAAGACGAAAAGAAAGGTTTTATTATGATTTAGTGATGTTACATGATTTAATTGAAATTTAGTTGAATAGTGACGAAAAAAAATTAGATTTTAAAAAAAATTATCTCGTTATGACCATCTCGTGTAGGGTGTCCCCTTGTTCTTTATACGATTTGCCTTCATGTACTACATCCAAACTATATTTTGACTTCAATCTAAAATACCCGGGATTAAGTTTCACAACGTTCTTAACAATGAAGCGTAAAACAGGACCAAATTCAAACAATAAATTATCACCATCGATAACCTCTTCAACTTCCAATGTTATTTTTTGTTGTTTTGAAATGTCAAATATTAGAGTTTTTGGGTAGCTATTATCTACTTTTTCGTGATATATGTGATTTTCTTGTATCATCTCGTATTCACCGGTACTGAGTATAACCTTCTCGTCTTTTGCGAGCATGAGCACTTTTATGGGATAATTATCTACTTTTTTATTGCACATGATATAAGCGTAAAGAAAAGTAAAATTCTCTGAATAGAGTCGCCCCCAATACCAATAGTCTAAATATAGTTGAAAGTTAAAGTTTAGCCAATTGTGGTCGTGATATCCAATCCCCTTAATCTGGAGCGTTTCCCCATTCACAGTAATAGTCCCTTCCACATCTGCTTTGGGGAGCCCCACGCACCACCCAAAATGTCCTTTCTTGCCAAATTGAGTAAATCCACTTCCAGGTATCCAGCTATGAACCTTAGCAGTGAACTTTAAGTGAAAACCAAATTCACCTTCGTCCATGAAGACCTCGTAGGTGGGGAATTTTCCGTTAGTAAAATCTGACTTGATGTAATTATTCCCTATGCGAACATCTGGGCGCTCGTAGGATGCTGTAAAATCAGAACGAGAATAGTTGTATAAATTCTGTATTTTTTCACCGTTGGGTTTATAAAAGGTAATTTCTACGCCGGTTTTACCTGTTCTTTCGTGTTTTGCGCGGAAAAATCCAACCGCTATGTATCCATTGTCAAGACGGGCGTCAAAATACCACCACTCAGCGCCTCCCCTCTTTTTCATGTCAATATGCAAAGCGTCGTATTCTGGTTTAAATTCGGTTATGACGCCATCTTTTCGACCTGGTCCCGACCAAGCTTCTTTTATTTCCATGGAGTTATGTTTTTTTTTATCCATTATTTTAACCAACTTAATATTTCTATACTTTTTAAAAACGAGATTTAATCTTATAAAGTTTTTCTTATAAAGTTTCTCTTCTTATCTCATTTATTTCCTTTTTTATCTCGTTATATATCATGCCACAAATCTTCTCTATTCAATCGCGTTATGAGAACCGAAAAAGAAATTTCTAAGAAAAAATATATATTTTTGAATTGAAATCCTTATTTATATTCTCAACCACAATTTTGGATAATTCTTTCTCTTTTAAGAATAGAATTGGGCAATTTAAAAAGACTCCCAATATTCTATATATATTCCCGTATCGAGAATTATTTCTTTATTTTCTTTAAATACAGCTAAGTTTATCATTCTTCAATTCTCAATTAATTATTTTTTAATGGAGCTCTACGCTCTTCACGCTCTAAATCTTTCTTTTTTTCTTCTAAATGTTCTTTTAAAGTGGAATTGGGAAGGATGCCCTCGAATCGTCTAAATTCTCTCATATTCTTACATTTAATTAAATTAATCTTTTGATTTTTACGTTTTTTTTTATCCATTATTTTAACCAACTTAGTTTATCTATACTTTATACTTTTTAAAAACGAGATTTAATCTTATAAAGTTTAGGAAACAAAAATGGTAAAACCTAATTTTTTCAATGGTTGATTTACTATCCAATCTGTTAAATAGAATTGGATAACTCTCAATATTGGGAGATATTATCATGAAGTCCTTGGAAAAATGCGTCTAAAACTAAAACTAATTCATTTTCACTCAATCTTAAATGATAAATTTATTTATTATTTTTACTCGAAAAATTTTTAAATTTCGAGTGTTATTTACAATATATGACAACTATACCTGAAAAATTTATACTTAAAATTGGCTCGAAAGGAGAAATATTCCCTCCAAAGGAAATTCGGAAGAAATTAGGATTAGAACCAAACCAGCCTATCCTTGTCACAGTACATCAAGATAAATTGATTATACGTAAACTTCACACGATCGAGAATATTTTAGAGACCCCTCCAAAGGTAAAAATCAGTTATCATGCGTGGAAACAATTCAAAAAAGAAATGAATGAGCAAATAAATAAATGAAAATCTTACTTGATACTTCATATTTTCTCCCCCTTATTAAAATCGCTATAGAAGAAATTTCCGATATATTCTTGTTGGATCTAATGGGTCAATCTCAGTACGAATTGTATTACACTGACCTCTCCCTTTTTGAATTAACAGCAAAGGGATTAAAATATGTTACTCAAACGGAACAAATAACAATTAAAGATGTGATTAATGGAATTGACACCTTGCAAAACGACTCTCGAATAAAAATGTTAACATGGACAGAAAATCCCATTGTTATTGAATTAGCTTCCAAATTTAGGAAGATAAATTCAGATACAATAGATTGTTTGATCTTTGCTACAGGTATTTGTAAATGCGATTCAATACTTACAATGGATGAAACTTTTTGGAAAAGTATCAGTAAAGATGAGAATATTTCTAATGAAATAAGAGCTATTAACGAGAATTTTCAATTATGGCTTAAAGATCTTTCGGAAGCTCCAAGAATTTTAAAATAAGGAATAATATTCATTGATGGACATTTAAATGGAAGAATTTCAAATCGCTCGTGTGAGACCTCCAACCGAAAATTTTAGTTTATCAATAAGCACTCATTTTTATTGTCCTTGGGGTAAATGCTCCTTCTGCCCAAGTGGTTTGTTTCACAATTCAAGGAGATTTGAAAGGAGAACCTTAGAAGAAATAAAAGATGATATTAATAACGCTGCTTTCTTAAATGATTTTCTCTTAGAATCGGGGGATGTAAATCAAATTTCAATGATTAAAGCAATATCCAAGTATCCGCAGGTGAGAGATTGCATAATTCACTTGGCATATTGGCACATGTATACAAACGCAACTACTGCTTTTTTAGGAGGAGCCAATCCTCTTTTATATAAAAAGGAATTTTTAAAAGAGATTTTAATTCATTTGAAAGAAATTTTTCCGTCAATAAGTCGGATCACGAGTTATGGAAGAACTAGAACAGCTGCAAAAAAAAGTTTTTTGTATTTTAAAGAGCTTCACGAGGCAGGATTAGATCGGATTCATATGGGTCTGGAATCTGGTTCAGATAAAGTATTGGAATTCATAAATAAGGGAACAACAAGCGAATATCACGTAAAGGGAGGGAAGAACATTAAAAATGGAGGAATTTCATTATGCACCTATGTGATGCCGGGATTAGGAGGGAAAAAATGGAGCACGGAACATGCCCTCGAAACTGCTAAGGTTATTAACGCTCTTGAACCTGATTATGTTAGATTACGGACATTAGAAATATTTCCCTCAACACCCTTATACAATAAACGAGAATCTGGAGAGTTTGAAGAACTGAGTGAAGAAGATGTTGTTAAGGAAGAAAGAATTTTAGTGGAAAATATCAATTGCAATACAACCATAACGAGTGATTCTGCAGCTAATTTATTGATTGAAGTGTGGGGAGAGCTCCCTCGAGATAAGCAAAAAATTCTACTAGCCATTGATAATTACTTGAACTTATCTCCTAATGAGAAATTAGAGTTTAGTTTAAATCGACGGTTGGAAGCCTTTAAAAGTCAATATGGGGGTTTAAATCAAACCATTGAACGAAAAATTGAAAGAATATCCAAAATCTCAAAGAAAGATGAGAGTTATTACGAAAAAATAGAAAAAATAACAAAATATATTCGTGGCAGGCTTATTCCTTAATTAGAAATTTTGAGAAATTTCTTGTGAATTACATTGAATATGGATAACTGAATTCATACGAGCCACCCCCTACTTGAAAAGAATTTCCACCCCGAATACCAAGGATTAATTGATGGATGCCCATCATGGATGGTTGACGATGCTTAAATATTGAGTAGATTTTGAGTAAAATGAAAATTCGTTTTTTTTATAAGGAATTATCTTTACAAACGGCAAGAAATTTGCGAGAAAAAAAGAGATGCCTCGAATTTCCTTATTATTTAAAAAAAATTTTACGGAATCGAATTTGAAAAGTCCAAATTGTCCGCGCAGTTCGCATAAAGTTCCAATCTTACAATCTAGAAAATGAATTGAATTAATAGAGTCGTTATTGTATTCTTGTTGGAAAATGAGGATTCCGTTTTTATAATGGGGAATTCCACCATCTAATATGCAATTTATGCGATTTATACTTCCCTTGACTCCGTAAATCGGCTTAATTTTGTGATAAAAATTTTTGGGAAGAAGTGCAAGTAAAAATTCTGGAAAAACGGATTGAATTTTAATAGGAATTTGTTTCAAATAATTTTTTTTGGCACGCTCTCTTATTTGATTTTTATTTTCAATAGCGAGTGAAAATGATCTCCCTCCACTTGCACGTATTGCATCGTTACTTGGTCTTAGTTCTAAATGCAAGTGAGGGCTGGACCAATATGCGAAATATCCGTTCCGAATAGTCCTTCCTATATAATCTCCTATTCCTATTTGTTCCCCAACTTGGACTTTTGGCTCTACATGTAAAATCTTATACACGACCTCCGAATCGCGTGAATTGCTGATTAATGTTATGTAATCGTTATCAATCCCATCCTTGAATTTTGCCTTCGGTGCTATTAACATTTTTGTCTTTATTACTTTTCCTGACACAGGACTTAATGCTTCATAATTTTCTAAGGAGAGATCTTGATATATATCAATGGCAAGTCCATGTTGATGAGCGTGGTAGGGGGAAGTTCCTACAGTGAAATGATTGCTTTTCGGTATTGACACTCTAACATTTTTCATGGTAACAATATCGTAAAAGTCAGATTTTGCCATCAAAACTCATCTCTAAAAGCTATAAATCGAATGGTTTACACCAGAATTGTTAAATTATAAAATTAACTTAAGAAATCCTTAATCATTTAAATTTTAGTTCACTATTATTCACTATTTTTTAAACCTCAATAAGTTTTTTTATTAAAAAATATTAACAAATTCCTATGAAGACGCTTAATAATAAAACAACAACGCCAATTGTTTCTCCTGCCGTTGTAGTTTCGGTTGGTGAATGGAACGAGTCAAATCTCATAACTCTTGCTTGGGTTGCTCGAGTAGTGTCCGAACCGCCGGTAATGTCCATCTCAATTCGACCGTCAAGACACTCGTGCTCGTTAATTGAAAAATTGGGAGAATATGTAATAAACATCCCGAATACCGACCAGATTCGAGAGATGGATTTCTGCGGGACGAGAACGGGGAGGAAAGTGAATAAGTGGAAAGAACTGAATTTAACAAGGGAAAAAGGCTCTAAAGTAAAAGTACCACTCATTAAAGAATTCCAAATTAACATCGAATGTAAAGTCGTCAAAAAAATAAAGCACGGTACTCACGTGATTTACTTGGGTGAGGTTCTCGCAGTTCATGCCGATGAAGAAATATTAAAGGATGAAAAATTAGATCCGTTAAAACAGAATCAAATTATATATATTGATCGAAATTATTATGGATTAACCAAAGAACCGATTGAAAAACAGGGATTTTCCGTAAACTAAAATTCATTAATATCTATCCTTGAAAATCTCGTTTCAAAACCATGTTTTGATCTAAAGGTTATTTTTTTTCGATCTATAAATAAATAAAACCAATTTATTAACTTGATTTCGATAATTAAATTGAAATTAATATGGTAGAAAAATAGTGTTTAGCAAAATGGAGATAAAAAATATTTGGATATGTGGTGTAGGCGGGGTTGGGGGGTATTTTGGAGGTAGAATTGCCCATAAAATAACCCTTTTAGGAGATCGAAAATATAAAACATATTTTTTAGCTCGTGGACCACATTTAGAAGAAATAAAAAAAAATGGCTTGGAACTTCACATGTCTAATGGAGAAGAAGTAAACTGCAAACCGACTTTAGCATCCGAAGATATTGATGAATTTTCAGTTCCAGACTTATGTTTGATATGTGTGAAAAGCTATGATCTAGACGTTTTAATAAGAAAAATTAAGAAAAGATTAGCAGTTAATACGATTATCATTCCCTTAATGAATGGTATAGATATATATGATAGAATAAGGAAAAATCTTAAAAAAAGCATCGTTCTTCCTGCCTGTGTATATGTAGGATCACACGTCGAAAAGCCAGGGATAGTAATACAAAGTGGAGACCCTGGTTTCTTCTATTGTGGATTTGACCCTAAATATCCTAATTTTAACCCTCAAATCGTGGTAGATTTTTTTAAAGAAATGGAAATTGTTTTAAAGTGGCGAGATGACCCGCTTCCTTCAATTTGGGAAAAATTTGTTTTAGTAGCGTCATTTGCATTAGTAACAGCGCACACTGGCCAAACTTTAGGTGGAGTCATAAATGATAAAAATTCACTTGAGATATTAAAAGAAATAATGAAAGAAATTGTCTTAATTGCTAAAAGAAAGAGCATTAACCTCGCAGATAACATAATAGAAAAGACTATCGAATTTTGCAAGAACTATCCAGAAGTAAAGACTTCGTATCAAAGAGATGTAGAAAAGGGAAAAAAGAATGAGGGGGATCTATTCGGGGGAGCTATAATAAGAATGGGAAAAGAATGCGGTGTTCCTACACCAAAGACAGCTTCAATTTATAAAATAATCTAAAATTATCAACATTTATTACAATACTCCGGTAAACTTACTACAAATAGACTTAATGTTAAATGTCAGACTTAGACGATTTATTATTAGCAATTAAAAAAATTGTTAAAGAATAAAACAAGATGATTTTAAAGAAAGAGATTTAAAGTCTTTTCCCTTATTACCATTCAAATCGAGTTATCTTAAAAAGGAAACATGATAATTAAATATAATCATCTAAATTCTTTTGATTTTTCTCTTTCTTAATTCTCTCTTGAGCTAATTTGACATATTCTTCCGAAATATCGTAGCCAATGTAATGTCTTTTTAATTTTAAGGCTGCGATCGCTGTTGTTCCACTGCCCATAAATGGGTCTAGCACGACATCGCCTTTATACGAGTAAAACTCAACTAATCGACGTGGTAATTCTTCTGGAAATGGAGCGGGATGACCAATTTTTTTAGCTGAAACTGCCGGAAATGCCCATATTGACTTTGTCCACTGAATAAAATCGTCTTTATTTATTGTATTTTCCTTATTTCTTTTTTCAAGTTTATTTGTCAATTTAGAAAAAATTAAGATGTATTCATGGACATCTCTAAGGCAGGGACTACTTGCTGAAGCAAAAGAACCCCAAGCACACGATATACCTGCAGATGCTCCTTTATCCCATATAATTTCACCACGCATGTAAAATCCAATTTCATGCATTATTTCAATAATATACGAATGAAGGGGTATATACGGCTTTCGACCAATATTCGCTATATTTATCGCAACCCTCCCTCCAGGTACAAGAACACGCCAAGTTTCTTGAAAAACAGCTTGAAGCAAGTTTAAGTACTCCTTGAGAGTCAAATCGTCATCGTAATCTTTAGTAACATTATAGGGGGGGGATGTAATAATTAAATGAACTGAATTATCGGGAATTAAATCCATCTTTTGACTATTTCCCAAAATAATATGATCTAATACTATTTTTGGAATGACCGTAAAATTATCAACATATTTCACATTTTGAGGGCTATTTAAGTTTTTATATATTTTAGAATTGTAAAGTTGAGAAGAATCATGACTTTCTCTTTTTGAAACACCAAAAGAACTCGTTTTTGTACCTCTTTTTGAGGGAGTTCTATTATTTGACATCAATATTAAATTATAAATTAAAATATTTAAAGAAATTTAAAATTAGATTAATAAATACATGATTCCTCAATAATATTAGATTAAGGGCAAAAACTTAGTGAAAAGGATTAATAAAGGAAAAAAAATATATGGTTAAATTATATTTTATTTTATTTTATTTTATTTTTGTTCATCTTTAATTTTTTCGTAGAAATCCAAAGATTCGGGATTTCTAAGCGCACTTCGATTGGCAACTGCCATCCCATGTATTATTTTTGTAACAGCAATTTCGATTTCGACCTTCTATCTAAAGCGACTAATCTTTTGAATATGAAGGGGGATGAATTTTTATCAGAATTTCATAAACGCCATCTTAGACATATTGGATGACCTGAATCCGTAAAAGAGGCTCAAGAGGAGTTTGAAGTACTTAATTAATAAAAAATATTTCATTCCTTTCATTTATAGACAAGAAGTACCCAGGTAATTTTTATTAATAACTTTCCTTCCCATTTGAGGAAATTGTTTAATATATTCTATAGCTTCATAAACACGTTCAAAAAAAGAGTTGGCATATTAAGATGAGCTTTTTGAAAGATAAGAAAGTATATCATCTAAATCCTCTTCAGCTTCTTCAGACCATTCTATTTGAGCCATTTCTTCTTAGCCTTTTCCATGACTTCTTCATGTGGAATAGTTTTTCCTTCTTTTATTTGCTCCTCAGCTCTTAAGAGCTTTTGTTTTACAAATAGATGATATTGAATATCTTCCAAGGTCGCATCATCAGGTAACTCCTGAATAAGTTTTATTATGTCTTCTTTGATAGGTTTTAATGTCATATTTCACTATATTTTTAAAATTTTGAGTAATTCAATATACTTATGGTTAAAAAGTCTTATATTTTTTACTTTTTAATATATAGTTCTTTTTTATGTAGAAAACCGTGGATTTTTTTGTCAACACACTCTATAAATATCAAAAAATTCAATTTTTTAAAAACTATAAAAATATTTCAAACAAGAAGAGATTAAAATGACTGAAAAAAAAAGGTGAAAAAAATTCATAATTTTTTGCATAATAATAAGCCTTCTATATCACTCTTGGTTTATTAACGCACCCCGATTCGCCACTTCCATACCAAATAGTTATAAAATAAAAAAAATTAATTATAGTAAATTATTGGAGTTTATCCTTCATTTCCATGTAGAAGTCCAAAGATGTAGGATTCCGGAGTGCCCCTCGATTAGCAATGGGCATACCATGGATAATTTTAGTCACTGCAATTTCGACTTTCTTGTTGCTGAACGTATATGGAATGCCATCTTCTGGTGCTGCGTAGATAAATTTTGGCACGTGTCTTGGAGATGTCTTTTCACGTAAAGTTTGTCGAATTTTTGCTTGTAATTCATCGGTTAACTCAAATCCTTCATTTAGTAATACAAACATTACAATTCGTATATCTCCTTCCCATTTTTGCCCAATAACTAAAGAATCAGCTATTTCTGGTAATTGCTCAACTACATTATAAATTTCTGCTGTACCAATTCGTACTCCACTTGGTTTAAGCACTGCATCCGATCGCCCCCAGAATGTAATTCCACCAGTATCACTATGAATTACGATGTAATCCCCATGCCTCCAAACCATTTTCCCAATATCTTTATAATAATCAAAATAAGCTGCTTTGTATTTAGTCATGTTTTCGTCATCACCCCAGAAATGGGTTGGCATTGATGGTGCAGGTGCCTCACATACGAGTTCTGCTTGTTCATCTTCAATGGGTTCTGCTTTACCAGAATATGACTCAACCTTCATTGCTAAAGCGCGACCTTGTAGTTCACCAGAATACACCGGGAGAATAGGTATAGCTCCCGCAAAGCAACCATTGATATCAGTTCCTCCGCTTATTGAATTAAAGAACAGGTCTTTCTTAATTTCTCTGTATACATATTCAAAACCTTCGGGAGATAACATGGATGCGGTTTGTGAGATTTCTCTTAGCGCACTTAAGTCATATTTCTCAGCAGGTTTAA
>JAUXAJ010000239.1 GCA_030620005.1 Promethearchaeota archaeon
AATTAGACGAACTATTTTCGCACGATAACAACTGGATTACCGTAATTTCGGATGTTTTCGAAAAGTGTGTCAAAAAAAGGGTCAATAGTATACTTTAATTTCAAGTATTGATAACCGTAAATCTTCACGGCGTATATCAAGAACACATGAACACACAACACGGCCATGGTCTCTCTTTTGACCTTGCTTTTAGGTTCTTTACCTTGATGTTCTTTACCTTGACTTTCTTACGCTTCTACAAAAATTAAAAAATTCAAGAAAGGCTTGAGCATTCAAGGGAATGTTGAGTCACTTTTTCCTTTTACATTATTCCGGGTTGTCAAGCTTTTCGTGAATCTTATATAAACCTTCTTCGGAAATTGCATCCCATCTAACAAATGGGTTAAAAGCAGGGTTAATCTTTATTAAATTTTCTTCTAATTTATTATCATTATCTAATATATATCGTAAAGTCTTTTTAAAATAAAGTATTCGCTTGAACTCGATATTTGGATGGCTAATTTTATCGTTCTCGGGCACTAAAACGACGCCGTAACTTTTTTTAATTCCACCTTCTACATGAAATTCTTCAAAATATATTACGTATTTATCTTGGTGTCTCAATTTGATCATTTTAATGTTTGGAAAGTTGCTTGTTTTATCAAATAGCTTTAATGTCTCGCTTATTCTATTTTCGTAGTAATCAGGTAAAATACTCATGATATAATATGATGGAATTAATGAAGTGGCTAATTTTCTTAGGGGATCTTCAACATCATAAATAAGAAGTGAAGATTTTTTGGAGTCCTCTGAAATTTCCCTGTCTATTAAGCCTACACAATAATATTTTTGTTCTTCTTCCCAGTACATTTTTCTAGGAGAATCTAGCGTACTTTCAATTAGATTAAATCCACGACTAATTTCTTTTTGGATGAATTTATCAAAGTTGAATTTAGTACCTAAAAAATTTTTATTTACAACTGTTCCTTGATTAATACTTGGATGTATATACTCATGTATTTTATCGTATATCATTTTAATATCCTCTGTATAAGGAGATCCAATTAAAGTAAAAAGGTTGGTTAAATTTCCTTGAAATTTAATGGTAGAATTAAGAGCAAAAAACGATTGGAGCACATCCACATCTAAAGTTCTTTCTTGATGTTTTGAAAGTGTAGATTCTATTAATTCTATCACCCAACTACCCCCATCGGAAAGAGCAGCGGTTAAAAAAAGTGGTCCTAAAAATCTTAACGATAATACTCTTAAATGTTCTCTTTTTTCTTCGGATAATTTTTCTGGGAATTTAATTTTCTCATAGACTCTATTACGATCATCGCTAAAAAAGAGCCCAAAAATCAAATCGGTATCTTTCATTTAAAATCTTCTTTATTTAACTGAGATTATATTATCTAAAATTTTAATAAATACAATTAATGATATTATAGAATTTTTTAATAAATTTAGCTTTAATAGCTATTCCTTTGAATATTTCTCAATAATAAAATCTTGAAGCAAACAACAATATTTTTCGAGATTTAATATTAAAACTTTTTGCTGAATCTCTATTAAGTCAGAAACACCATTCAGTATCTTGAATTAGTTCCATTTTAACTATCCTCCAGTCTTAACGAAAATATAACCAATATTAATTAATAAACATGGAGTAGTCAATGAATTTATAATTTATATAAAAAAAAATAAAAAAAAAAATCATGAATTGCTTATTAGAGTTTTATAACAACCGTTTTTGAAAAGTTTTGCAAAATCCGTAATCTTTTATCTATTTTTCCTGAATTAGCAATAATTACAAGAATAAAATCTAGTATGAAAAAACCTGAGCTTCTTGACAGGTTATTTATTAAATAATTACCCATATCAGTAGGTTTCAACGAATCTTGGTCAACCGTTCGTAAATGTAAGACTGCTTTACCAATTGTTTGACCATTATTACCAGATTCTAACATCCAAAAGTAGAAAAATCCAATGACAAAGCTGGCAATCGTGCTTAGGAAGAGATTTCCAAAGAGATTAAAAGGTGCAATTCCAAAGATTAATAATATAATGGATTGAATCATGTAAACAATAAGGCTATCGATAATGAAAGCAACAAATCTACTTCCAAAATCAGCATATATCTCTTCTGTGTATTGCTTCTGAGTAGGGGGCGGTTGTATTTGAGTAGGGGCTGGTTGTATTTGTTGTTTTGGAATTGTTTCTTGAACTACATGTGCAGGACTAACTGGAGCATCTTTCCTATCAGCTATACTGCCACCACAGAAAGGGCAGAATATAGCGTCTTTTCCTATTTCCCCACCACACATCGGACAGAATGAACCCATGAATTAAACCTTATTTTTTTTTATTTATATTTTAATTTTTAACTTATTTTTTTAATAATTTTTCCTACTAATAACTTTTTATTAGTCCAATTTTTAACATTTTTATTCTATCAAAAAAAATTTAAATCATGAAATTTATTCTTTATGTAGCATGAAATTAACAAAAATGATTCCGTTAAGTATTAATGGCATTATAACAGGGATTATTATCTAATTTCATAAGAAATTTTAAACTTCTTGTATAATTTTTCTTTTATCATTTTGTTAGGTTTAAAAATTCTATCGTGATGATTAATAATAATAAAAATAGTTTTGTAAAGGTCGAAGAGCATTGGAAAAAAATAATGTTAATGGAGAATATGAGCCACTAAAGGCATGTATTTACGATTCTACTTTGAGAGAGGGATGCCAAAAAACAGGAATATCTTTCTCCACTGAAGATAAATTAAGAATTTTAGAGAGATTAGTTAAGGACCTTCATATTCCCTTAATTGAAGCGGGATGGCCCGGATCAAACCCTAAAGACATTGATTTTTTCAAGAAAATTAAAGAGATGGGAATGAATGGCTCCAAAGTTTATGCGTTCAGCTCAACTCGAAGAAAAAATATTTGTGCTGAAGATGATAAGAGTATTCAGGAAATTATTAACGCAGAAGTAAGAGGTGCGACCATTTTTGGAAAAACTTGGGACCTTCACGTAAATTCCGCTTTAGAAACAACTTTAGAAGAAAACTTAGCAATGATCGAAGATACAATAATTTGCCTCAAACAAAATAATATTGATGTTATTTACGATGCCGAGCACTTTTTTGATGGATTTAAAAGCAATAAGGATTACGCCTTAAAATGTATTGAGACGGCGAAAAATGCGGGGGCCTCGTGGATAGTCTTATGTGATACGAATGGAGGAATATTAACACATGAAATTAAACCTATTATTATTGAAGTTAAAAAGAAAATAGGAGATTTTTCTTTAGGAATTCACGCTCATAATGATTCTGGTCTAGCAAATGCCATTGCTTTAGAAGCTTTTTTGCAAGGGGCGAGAATGATCCAAGGAACGATGAATGGTTTTGGTGAAAGATGTGGAAACACGGATTTAACTACTATCCTTCCAATTCTTAAGTTGAAAATGGGAATCAATTGCATATCTGACCAAGATTTACAAAATTTAACTAAGGTTTCCCATTTTATTTACGAGATGGCAAATTTACCTGAAAATCAAGACAGTCCGTTTGTTGGGAAAAATGCGTTTTCACACAAGGGAGGCGTCCATATCTCGGCAATGCTAAAAAATACAAGAACATACGAGCATATCAATCCGGATCTAGTTGGAAATGCTAGAAACATTAAAATATCTGAATTAGCCGGTAAAAGTTCAGTGCTTCATATGACCAATAAGTTTGGTATGCATTTAACAGATGATAACCCAAAAGTTGCTGCTATTTTGAAAGTAATAAAAGAAAAAGAGAAACAAGGATATTCGTATGAAGGAGCAGAAGGTTCTTTAGAAATAATTATGAGAGGTATGGATATGAACATTCAAAACCCTAATTATTATAGAGAAAAGTTCTTTGAATTAGAAGGTTTTAGGGTGCTTACCGAAATGTATAAGGATAATATAATTTCTGAAGCAACTATTAAAGTAAAGGTTGAAGGAAATGAATATCACACCGCTGCGGATGGTAATGGTCCAGTAAATGCTTTAGATAACGCCTTAAAAAAAGCTTTAATTCACTTTTATCCAAGTATAAAAGAAATTATTTTATCAGATTTTAAAGTAAGAATAATAAATCAAGAAGGTACGGCGTCAAAGGTTAGAGTCTTAGCAGAAACACACGATAAAGAGGGGAGCTGGGGGACAATTGGGACTCATGAAAATATTATCGTTGCTTCATGGGACGCTCTTGTTGATTCTTACATCTTCAAGCTTTTAAAAGATAAGTCAAATTGGTAACTTGAACCAATGAATCTATCAAAAAAAAACATTAATTTTATTATTTCAGTTTATAAAAGAATTAATTTACGAGATACTATAACAGATAACGAGTTAAATAATTAATTTTAAAAGAAAAGCACTTTTTTTTTTTATAATGAAAGACCTCTCCGATATATTCTTAAAAATTTCTGCTGATAAAGGAAGCAAGTATGCTAAAGATGTTGCTACGAAGGAAGTTGAAGAGAAATTAAATAAAATTACTGATTTTATCAGCATAACTCTTCAAGCAGAATTTAATCGGATCTCTACTTCCTCATTAGGTAAAATCAACACATATGAAATTGGCAAGAATATTAAAAATTTAATCGAAGAAGAGATCAATCGAGCAATAAGTTTAATTGAAAAGGGTAAAAGTTTAAATCCTAATTTTGAAGAGTATGTTACTAAGGTGTTAAAACAACTATATCTTAAAATCAATGAGGATGAAAACACCGAAAAAATTCTTGTAGATGTATTCGAAAAGAATTTATTTCACGACTTTGGCCAAATCACGAATCACCTCTCTAATCTCAATCTAAATATCGTTGATCGATTATTAAAATATCTTGTTCTTCTTAATATACAGAGAAGAATGAATCGAAGAGAATTCATTAATACAAGAAAAAAAAACATTTAATTAGATAAAAAAAAATGGTTAATGATTAAGCTTTAATCACACCAAATTTAGCAATAAATTATTCCTATTAACTTTATAGTTTCTATATTATCTTAAGTACATTTGAAAAATTTTTTCAATAATTTCATTCGTCTCTCTAAATTCTGAAACATTTATGATTTTGTTCAAATCCTGAATTTCATTCAATTCTTCTTTGTATCTTAAAATGAATTCGTTTACGAAATCGTTCATGATTTTTTCTAATATATCGTTTTTACGATCTGTGATAACTAACACGGCAATCCCATTATCATTGTTATAATTTACGACAATATCACCATTTTTTGTTTGAATTACATCAATTTTATCTTCTTCTCCAATGAATTCTGCAAGGATGTGATTTATTCCTATAAGAATATTGCCCCAAATTGTTGAATCGTTTTTTTTATTTCCAATTTCGATTTGATGCGTCTCAAATTTATACGAATATAATAACACTCCTGATTTGTGGTATATATCTACTGAAGAGATTTTATTAGTTAAACCTAAAAGCATCTCTGGTTTCTTTATTAACATTATAGAAGCGCTAATTACACTCGTCCAAAAAAGCAGTAAATGTAATTCTCTAAAAATGGGCAAGTGGGTAATAATATAAAAAACATACGTGGAAATTGGCATGATAAAAAATAAAGTGTTTACAAGTAAGCTATTACTAATGTTTTTGTTTTGGGCATTAGCATGAATCAATATCGAGTTGAATAATATATAAATCAGGATAGAAAATAAAAAAATCGTTGTAATTAAACCCATCGAAAAATTAAATGAGTAATTAATTGTTGAGATATCCTCAATTAATTGAATTGATTCGGAAGATAATAAGGCCCCTATTAATAAGCCCGTTATGGTTGTAAAATACAAGAAAGGAAAAATCGGTGTTTTTTTATATTCCTTCAAAAAGGTAAATACTAAAGACATGGTATTAAGAGTCGAAATTAATGAAATTAATGACAATTTCCATAACAAAATATTAAAAAAATCAGAAAAGAAAACAACTGTTGAAAAGAAATAAAGGCTTGAATATATTATTCCAGCATTAATGATTGTTATAATGCTTAGATAAGCGATTAGTTTACTTTTATTTTCTTTAATATAACGAAGAATGTGAAAAATGGTAATAATAGTAAATACAAGTGAAGATACATATCCTATTACCAAGGTAATTAATATAAGAGTGTTCATGGCAAATTATATTAATTTTTCTTTTCTTGACAAAATTTAAAGATTTAAAGATTTCCTACATATATTCTTAATTTATAAAATATAGAATTTCACTTTATTAAATTTATATTGAAATAAATTATAAAAAATTTGATATTATAATAAATTAAATTTTAGTTTTAACTATAATAAGAATAAGTTAAAAGCCTCAACAATTAAATCTCTTGAATTGTAAAATTTAGAGATATCAATTAGTTTTTTAGGATTATTTATATCCATTAAATCTTCTTTATTTAACGATGTAAATTTTTCCATGAAAGATTTTACTGCTTTCACGATTAATTTATTCATTTGGTTAGAAGTTACTATCATCGCATAACCATGAGTGGCATCAATCTCAAAAATAACATGATATTCTTTCATTTTTATTAAATTTAATTTATCCTTCTTCCCAATGAAATTATTAAGAATATGATTGATTCCAATTAAGATCGAGCCTTTTAAGAGCGATTCGTCTCCTTCTTCCATGGTTTCGAAATTTAACGAATATAGAAGAATACCAGACTTATGAAAAACTATAATATTTCCGATTTTATTTGTTAATAATATAAATAAATTAGGAAACTTTACAAATACATATAAGGCGAGAATCTCACCAAAAATTAGGGAGATGATGAAAAGATTTCTAAATAAAATTTCGTGGAGAAATATGTATATTGAATGGAGTAAAATTGTTAACGAAAATTGAATGGATAGCAATATAAAAGCACGTCCAAATTTCTTTTTTTTAAAATTTACACGCGTTTTTATTAACACGTGATATAAATAAATAATTAAAAAAAATTGGAATCCTAAATTAAAAAACAGAGATGGAACGCTAAATTCGTAATAATAATAATTACTATTGCTATAAATCCTAACAGAATTAGGATTAAATATATCGTAGCTTATTATTCCGCCAAAAAAATAAATAAAAAATAATGAGATAAAGTTTATCTTTTCATATTCCAAAATAAAGCTGTATACTAAGCTCAAGATTCCTAAAGATATTACACCCACAATTATAGAATACTTCCACAATAATAGCGCTGTTTCTTCATTAAATATCTTCTCGCTAACTAGTATGATTAACGTCGGATAAATTATTCCCATGCATGTAAAACAAATAATAAAAAATATTGAGTATAACAAAGGACCGTAATTTTTACGATGAATTCCAATGTAGACGATTCCGAAAAGTGAGATTGCTAATGAACAAGTTATCAACAAGATGTTATTGATCATGATAAATATTTTTAAACCAGTAAATAGTTGAATTTCACAAAATCTCAGTAATCCTTTAAAAATGATAATTTAAAAAGAACTAATTTGATATATATAATATTTATACATATTAATAAAATTGATTACGATTTTTTTTTCTTAATTTTTCCTTGTAACCAACCGATCTTGTAAGCATCTCTGTTATCGAATTGAGGGACGTAGGGTTTTACATCTAGAACGGGGGTTTTATCTAAAATATCGACATTTTTTACCGTTAGTTTATTTTTATTAACATCTAAAAGTTCTAATGTTGACAAACCAATAGGATTTAATCGAAAAGGCGTTCTCGTAGATAAAATTCCTCTTAATTTATTATCTAAAAATGGTTTTGACTGAAGTGGAACAGGTAATTTGACCATATCGAAAAAATAAAGGCAATGAACATGTGAAAAACCATCCAAATCTTTAAGGGCTTCTTGGTATCTCGGAAAAATTTCTAAAAATCACGACCGAGTACGACAAGGTTACCAAGGCTAGCTCTAGCCCTACCGGAAGAGAAACTTGGGAATGCGACGTTCGTTATTTTGTCAACACCTACGACCTCTACGACGGTTTGAAGAAGCTTAGAAAGGATAAATACGGGTCTAATTTAAACGTGAAGGAATTGTTTTCCGAGTTTTGGGTAATGTTTTAGTTTTTATCCATTATTTTTTATTTAAAAAAAACGATAGAAATATAATATAACTTAAGTTTTGTAATTTGTAATTATTGGTAATTTTAATAATTTTAGTAAGACATTGCATTTTTACCTCCTAAGTGAAATTTCAATGCTTAACATCAAATCTCACCCAATTTCTTTTAAGCGTTAAAATAATTAAC
>JAUXAJ010000280.1 GCA_030620005.1 Promethearchaeota archaeon
TTCATGTGTAATGAATGTGGACAAGGTGCGGCAAATACGGCTGGTGTAGCAAGATTGGCGTATGATGCGGCAATACGAATTGTAAGAGTTCAATGCACGGGGCAAGTAGGACCTATTCAAATCATGGATGCGCTTAAAAATGGAGCTGATGCGGTTGCTTGTGTAGGTTGTTGTTTAGGAGCTTGTCACTTCTTCAATGGGAACATCTTATCAATGCATCGAATCAAGCTATTGAAAAAGGCGTTCAAAGAACTTGGCTATAGCGATCAGTTTATCAATCAATATACAGCAAGAGCAGCGGAAGGTGAAACCTCAGTAGGTGATTTTGAAGATATCGTAGAGAGATTATGTAATGCGATAAATGAAGGAGGTACGTACGAAAATGAATGTTAAAATATTCCAATTTAATGGATGCAATAAATGTTTCCACGAAACATTGCTGTTGATGAAGGAATCTGGGTTAGATATTGATCTGATCTCAGATCCAAGCAATTGGAAGGATGAAAAAGTAGAGGTTGCCATCATTACCGGATATCTTTTACCTGAAGATATGAGTATCTTGACCAAGATTCAGGCTAATGCGGAAAGGATCATTGCTTATGGCGACTGTACTACGACGGGTGGTTTATTTGGTTTGGCTAATCAGAAGGGTCATAGCGTTATTCCGATTGGTAAGTTGCTTCCAGATACACTAAAAATTAACGGTTGCTTAGCTGAGATTGAAGAATTATTAAATCTGATAACCGGAAAGGAAACCTCAAAATTAAAAACGCTCTGCCGCGTTTGCGAGCGTAAATCAACTTGTGAATACTTGGATGAGGTTCATAGACAAATTGAACTCTCTAACGATGAAGAGGCTTGTTTCAATGACTTGGGATTTCTTTGTAGCGGTTATGTCGCGCTTGAATGTAAGGAACGATGCGTGGATCATGGAACTCCGTGCCGTGGATGTAAACCAATGATAGGACATCCGGGAATACGAATGCTGGGGATGTTTGGCACGCTAATGGGGAATGTTGAAGTAGGGACTGAAGCTTCTAAATATGGTGCCACAGATAAATTGGCTGATATAAATGACGATGTGACGGAAAGCCTTCCTGATGTGATCGGAAACTTCTTTAGATTTACGCTTCCTACTTCTGGAATGCCGAAAGGAAGAATTCCTTCAAAGGGATCTATTTTGGAAGATATGTTCACGGGAAGGTTAATTGAAGAGTTACCCTTAATCTCTGGACTATTAGGGGGGAGTAGATCAGTCTCTCTAGCACTTAGTATCATTGAGGCTTATGAGAAAGGTGCGAACATTGATATAAGCGAACAAACTGCCAAATATCGAGAGAATTTACGCACATTAGAAAAAGACCTACAATCTTCAATTGAAGCTCAAGATGCGGATAAATATAAAGAGACTTCTGAGAAAATTAGGAATATAGCCGGGAACATGAATCTTTCAAATGTATTTTTTGGGGGTTTTAAGACACCAATAGGTGAAGGCGATAATTTTAACGATTATAAGACCCATATTTTTGAAGTGATCGAAGGAACTTATAAGAATGGTTCGGTTGAGTTTAGTTTAGATTCAATTGGGGTAATAACTGACATGAAAATCAAGGAGGGATAAAAATGAGTTTTAAATTATTGAAAAAAGAAATTATTGATTTTGGATTATGTCAAGGATGTGGTTTATGTGCTGGATCTTGCAAGCATATAGAAATGGAAACTTTAAGACCATCTTTAAAGGATTATTGCATTCTTGAAAGAAATGGAATCGATTGTGGAAAGTGTTATAGAACTTGTCCTCAAATTGTTCAGAAGAAATTTGAAGAATTGCAACCTAAAGGGGTATACTCCCTTAGAAGCAAGGATCCTGAGATTCTCAAAAGAGCCACAAGCGGAGGTTTTGTAACAACTATCGCTAAGCGTCTATTAGAAAAGAAAGAAGTCGCCGAAATCGTCATGGTTAAAAACGAAGAAGAAAAACCGGTAGTAGATAATGTTTCAAATCCAGATGATGTTATAAATAAGGCAGGTGTTGTATATGGTCGCTCTGGTGTGTTAGAAAGACTCGTCAAATTAACAGGAGAAATATTTGAACCACTTGGAATCGTGGGTGTAGCATGTGAGATGCGAGGTGCTGCTGAGATAGAACAATCGATGAAGATTGATATCCTTAAAATGGGTTTGTTTTGTAATTCAAGCATCAAAACTGAAGGCTCAGATAGAGGTATTGTCTGTTCACCATGTTGTAGTGGTTGTCCTTCGGGCGTTGACGCACGAGATTATATAGCCCATATAAGAAATGGTGAATATCAAGAAGCCTTGGATTTAATTAGAGAAAATAATCCATTGCCATCAATCTGCGGCCGAATTTGCACTCACGAATGTGAGTACAAGTGTACTATAATAGGAACAGATCTTCCAGTTGCTATTCGAGAGTTAAAGAAATTTGTAACAGAATGGGAAATACAGAAACCAGGTAAGGAAGTTCATGTGCAAAAAAGGAATGGCAAAAAAATTGCAATTATCGGTTCTGGACCTGCTGGATTAACGGCCGGATATTACTTAGCAGAATTAGGTTATTCTCCAACAATATTTGAAAAAACTAATCAAGCTGGAGGTATGCTAAGATTCGGAGTTCCACAATTCCGACTGCCAAATTATGTTCTTGACTATGATATTGAGATGATTAAGAATGCTGGTGTTGATATTGTTTTTAACAAACCCTTTGGACCAGAAATGACAATAGAAGATCTAAAAAAGGATGGTCATGAGGCAGTATTTATTGCAACAGGGCAATATAAACCTAGAACGTTAAAACTTGAAGGTGAAGATCTTCCCAATGTCCATGTGGCAATCAATTTCCTCATCGATAGAAAATACAGATATACGTATAACACCGAAGAGTTTAAGGGAAAAACTATAGGCATTATTGGTGGTGGACCAGTTGCTGTAGATGTTAGTCAAACAGCATTAAGGTTAGGCGCAGAGAAGGCTCACTTTGTTGATTTACTTAATGAAGAAGATCTCGAAATAGTTCTACGGGATATTCCTGAAACTGAATATAAATTAATGAAATATCATTTTACAACTTCGACATCAAAAATCACACGAGGTAAAGAGGAAACATTAATATTGAATTGCCATACTATAGAATGGAGTGAACCTGATGAAAATGGAAGGCGGTCTTTCAATAAAGTTGAAGCTTCTGATTTTGAAATTCCTGTTGATGTAATTGTTATTGCAGTAGGACAGGCAGTTGATTTTGATCTTATTGATGCCGCAACAGATAATAAACTTGAGAAAGAAAGAAATAAAATTAAAATTGATGAACTCACTTTCGAAACAAATATTCCAGGTGTTTTTGCTGGAGGGGACATTATCTCAAACGGAAAGGCTGTTGCTATAGCTGCAATCGCCCATGGGAAAGAAGCCGCTATTTCTATTGACCGCTATTTAAGAAGAAAGAAATTAGATACTGGTCGATTTAGACAAAATAGAATGTTCTTTAGTGGCCCAATAAAGCCACCAAAAGATTATTCAATAAAAGCAGGCCAAGATGATGGTGGAGTTGAAAGCCTTGTGTGGAGTTTTGACGAGATTGACTCATTATTTGATGAAGACTTGGCTTTAAAAGAAGCACGACGCTGCCTGAATTGTAATAAATTCTGCGCTCATTGTCAAGACTTCGCTGCTATTAGTTCAGATTTTACAGCTGGTGAAGTTGGCTCAGAAAGAGGTTATACCACTGTTATAGCCTGGACTGAAAGAGGGAAAGAAATAGTTGAAAGTGCGATGCAAGAGGGCCTTTTTGAGATAGGTGAAGTAAATGAGGATGAACTTAAAACTGCGATCGTTTTGAAATCAAAACGAGAAATCTTAAATTTCGAAATACCACCTCAATAGAAAATACTTGATTACATTACTTTACAAGGCTCAAATACGATTTCAATTCTTTCAGGAAAACTCAACATGGCGCCCAAAAAAGTCAGGTACGAAGCTCTTAGGTTAGTTCAGCTTAACAAACTTGAAATGAAAGTCGAACCTGACATGGATGAACCAATTTTTAATTTAATATGTGAGGAATAATTTAGAGGTAAGCATTAAAATGAAATTTGATCAAGAATTAGATGTATGTGGAAAAGTCTGTCCTGTTCCTGCTTTAAAAACAAAAAAGCAGTTGAGAACAATGAGGCCTGGAACGGTTCTTAAGGTTGTAACGGATTATAAACCCGCAAGTGAATCTATTCCGCGCGATTTGGCTAAGACAAAGCATAAACATTTAGGAACAGATTTTGATGACGACACAGAAGTATGGTACCTGTATTTTGAAGCTGTGAAATAGAAAACATAATAAAATTCATTTTTTTTTTTCTTTTTTTTCTTTTTGTTTGTTTGTATTGTTTGTTTTGAAATGCTTTTAAAATAAAGAATGTAATTTTAAATAAGCACGTGTATTTTTTTTAATTATTTTTTTAAAGTATTTCTTGATTTGAATTTTTTAAAATTTCAAATTATGAAAATACGTTAACAATTTACCATCATTATAAAGCTATTTCATTCCTACGAAATTTATAAGCCCTATAACTTATTAATAAAGAGAGTGCTTTGAATTTATCGATTAAATCGATCGATTTAAAAAATACTAACTTTTTAAAAAATGAAGGGAAATTAAAAATAACCAATTATAATATGAAAAAAATAAATATTTCAAATAATAAGGAAAAATTTTAATTTAGAAGGAGTAATTTTCCTAGAAAATCTGAAAAATCTAAAATCGCGATTTTTTCTCTTAACTCTTGATGTTCGTTCAAGTAACAGTTGAAGTGAGCAAGGCATTTTGGACAGGACACGATTAAATATTCGGCGCCACTTTCGATAGCTTCATTTATTCTTTCACCTTGTAAATTTTTTGTTTTTTCACTGCAGTTAATGTAGGCAGATACTCCGCAACAAGGAGCATCCCGTTTAACATTTTCCATCTCAACGAATTCAACATTAGGAATTTTTTTTAATATTTCACGTGGGGCATCGTAAACATTGCTCATTCGACCAAGTCGACAAGCGTCGTGGTAAGTTACTTTAAATTTACCAAATTGTGGAAAACTTACATTGTCCAATAGATTATTTTCCAAGATGTATTCAGAAATGTGGTATATTTTAAAATCAAATTCATTGTTATCCTTAAAAAACTTTTTGTATTCATATTTCCAAGTGTGATATCCCTCCGCACAGCTAAATATTAGAGTTTTAACGCCCGCATCTTTAAATAACTGAACATTATGTAGTGCCAACTTTTCAAATGTTTTGACATCTCCTTGCCAGAGACTATCGTGACCGCAACATTTTTCGCCACTTAACACAACGGGTATTATCTCGTTTTGATTAAGAAGGCCTATAACAGATTTTGGAACTTTAAGATAATCGTTAATTCCTTGAAAGTAAATATTTGGGTTCTCACCATAATGATATTTTTGATCTGTTGATTTATAATAGGCTTCGAGAGGTTGATCGGGACTGTAGCAGCTAGCACAATTCAAACATCTTTTCGCCTCTTGGATTGCCCTTTCCTCAGGGAGACCCAATTCGACTTCTTTAAATGTCTTAATCCTTTCTTCCATTTCTAATGTGTTCATTTTTTTCCTTTCTACTCCTTTTATTTCCTTTTTAGGAATTGGAGAGATTTTAAATTTTTCTTTTCTAATCCTGCCTTCCTTCAAATCAATGCCGCGAAGATATCGATCGATTGAAATAGCCGCTTCGTGTCCGTGTGCGATTGCTCTAATTGCGATTCCCTCCCCTTCTATGATATCTCCGCCGGCAAAGACATTAGGAATGTTGGTTTGCAGAGTTAGTGGATCAGTTTGAAACTTTCCCCATTTATTAACGATTAATTCGTCTTTAGAAGCTTCTAGTATTGAAAGATCTGATTTTTGACCAATTGCTAATATTAACACATCAATTTTTATTTTAAATTCAGAATCATCAATAACAATGGGTCGTCGCCTTCCAGAAGCGTCGAGTTCACCAAGTTCCATCCTAACACACTCCACTTCGGAGCAAGAATTATTATCATCGCTATATACGCAAATGGGATTGGTTAAGAATTGAAATTCGATGTTTTCGTCCTTAGCCATTTCGATCTCTTCTTCTAACGCCGGCATTTCTTTTTCGGAACGCCTATAAAGAACGATAACCTTTTTTGCACCTAAACGCAATGCTGTTCTTGCTGAATCTATTGCCACGTTGCCTCCACCAACGACTCCAATGATTTTATTTTCAATATCAAATTTTCTTTTCGTTAAATTTTTCAATTTTAGAAATTCCAAACCACAGTACACATTTTTAACTTCTTCACCTTCGATTCTCATTTCTAGACATGTTTGTTGGCCAATAGATACAAAGATGGTCTTGTAGCCCATTTTGGCTAAGTCATCAAAAGTAAGATCTGGACCAACAGGAGAATTTGTTTTAATTTCGACACCCATTTTTTGAATGAAATCTATATCGTATAAAAGCATGTAGAGTGGTAGTCGATATCTCGGTATGGCGGATCTTAAGGTCCCTCCTTTAAACGGAGAAGCTTCAAAAACGGTTGGACGGTATCCCATCCTTGCAAGATAATAGGCAGCGGTTAAACCACTTGGACCCGCACCAACTATTGCCACTTTTTCTTTATCTTGTTTG
>JAUXAJ010000183.1 GCA_030620005.1 Promethearchaeota archaeon
ATTGTTTTTATATTTGTTTACGATTTAACGCCAGAAAAAACAAAAGAGCTCAAAGAGAAATTAAAAGAATTAAACCTATAAATTTTTTTATATTTTTTTAATTTCTGTTTAATTTTTAAGTAATACAAGCTAAATCTTATGGTTTAAAAGTGATTTATCATTCGTGCGGTTCGATTTTTGACGCCATTCCTGAATTAATAAAACTCGGAGTTGATGCCATACAAGTTCTTGCAAATGATATGGCGCCTGGAGAATTAAAAAGGCATCATGGTAATCAAGTCTCATTTCGGAAATCCCACTCAAGTAAAGAAACAAGTACTTGAATTAAAAAAAATTTTCCAACAGGCTTAATTATTTCTCCTAGTCATTGGGCTTTTCTTCCAGATATCGCACCTCCGAATATTAAAGCATTTATTAATGCTGTAAAAGAATAAGGATTACAATTTTTTTAAAAAATCCGATGAAAAAATTAAAATGAAATGCAAATCTTTTTGAAATTAAATAAAACAAAAAAGTGAATATCAAAAATAGGTGCTTTAAATTAAACTCGAAAGAATTGGAATGGTCATGTTTAATGATGAAAGAGGTCATGCTCATGAAGACACAAATCCAATAAACCAAAAAGTCCTTGAACGCTGGAAACAAATTATTGAGAGCAATTTAAAATATAAAAGTGGATCAAAACTTGAAGTAGTTCTTGGTAGTGACATTCTTGTTTCACCAAAATTAGCCCGTCAAGTAGGAGAAGAGTTACATGATGCTGGAGTAAAAATAGTGATTATTGCCCATAATACATGGCATTATCCATATAATATCTGGCCTTTTATAAACACGGTTGGAAGAGACAAAGCAATATTGCATTTATCGAATAATGACGGATCTTTCCCTGGTAATGTTGGTCTCTTAGCTCAAGATGGTGCAATGAGACAATGTGGTTTTAAAACACATCGTATTATTGGTGATATTGATGACGAGAAAACTCGCGAGAAGCTTTTTTCTTGGATATATGCTGCTGAAGCATATACTTGCATGCAGAATCAAGTGTATGCTTCCTACGGCGAAATGTCTATGGGTATGGAAACAGGAAGATTTCATTTAATACCTATAATTAAAACATTAGGATTATCTCTTCGGAGTCAAGATCAACTTTTACTAATAGAAAAATCTAAAGAAGTCGATGAAAGTGAAGTTGAAAAAGCGGTTAAATGGTTTGAAGATATATTAGGGGATCGTTTAAAGTATGACGGAGATGCATTAACTCCTGAAAAATTAAAAACGCAGATTCGCCTTTATCTCGCCATGAAAGCTCGCAACGATGAGATGGGTTTTAATTTATGTGGTATTAAAGGCCAAATTGAATTATCGACATATTATTGTGTAGGAGATGTGGCTGAAATGATCAGTAATGATCCTTACGATTGGAATGGTCCTAAAGAACCCATGGTATGCTCAACAGAGGCAGACTCTTTTGCGGCCATAACAATGCAGATATTAAAATACATTACTGGCGGGTTACCATCACTTTTTATGGATGTTAGATTATACATTCCAGAAATGGATATATGGGATTTATGCAATTCAGGAAATCATTCTAGCTGGTATGCCGAGCAATCCGATGATCCAAGGGTGAATTTTAAAAAAATAACATTCCACCCTGCTTTGAAGATGTATTTTCCCGGGGGTGGGGCATCTGTTGAGTTTGATGCTAAACCAAGTGAAATGACCTTCTGTAGACTCGGTATCTGGGAAGAAAAATTATACATGGTTATTATTCTTGGTGAATGTGTTGATTTACCCCCCGAAAAAAGAAAAGAAATAAATGAAATGACCAATCCTACGTGGCCACATGTCCATGCTAAATTTAAATGTTCTTATGATGAATTTATTAGTAACTTTCCTTGCAATCATATTTTAGCAGTTCCCGGAAATAAGATTCGTGAATTAATCTATTACTGTGAAATTGCTGGTGTAGTTCCGATTTTGCTTGGTGAGGCTAATAAAGAAAGGAAGATCCCTATTTGGGATAAATTAGGGAAATGATCTAATGCAGGTAATCAGAAAATGAGTGAAAATTGTTTAATAGGTTGTGATATTGGAACATCGGGAACCAAATCAGTTGTAATGAATACCTCTGGAAAAGTTTTAGGATCTCATTACATTGAATACCCTCTAATTACATCGGGTGTAGATAAAGAAAAATTTAATATTGGTGTTATGGCAGAGCATAGACCAGAAGAAGATTACTGGTATGCTGTTAAAGAAACAATGAAAGTAGCTATAAAGGAAGCAAAAAGGACAGATAAAAATTTTTCAGAAAAAGATATTTTGGGAATAAGTGTTTCTGAGTTATCACCCGTATTAATTTTAGTCGATAAGGAGCACAAACCATTACAAAACGGTCATATATGGATGGATAGACGGGGAGTAGAACAAGTAAAATTCGTCGAAGATAAGTTAGGATATGATCATGTCTTCAAGCGGTCTGCAAATTGCATAGATCCTTATTTTGGAGTCATTAAACTTCTTTGGGAAAAGGATAATCGCCCCAAATTATATGAAAAGGCTATTGCTTTTTTAAACGCAAAAGATTATGCTAATATGAAATTGACTGGAAATATTCATGTAAAAGACTATTCTAATTGTACTTTGGATGGTATTACGTTTGATGCGATAAAAAGGGAATGGAATGATGATGATATTAGTACACTTGGCTTGGATAGGTCTAAATTCCCTGATGCTTTTGCTTGCGACGAGATTATTGGTGAAGTGAATGAAAGTGCTTCAAAAGAGATTGGATTTCCAAAAGGGATCCCTGTGGTTGCGGGAACGGTAGATTGTAATGCAGCGTGGGTAGCTAACAAGGTCGTGGATGCAGGCGATAATTGCTTAGTAATGGGTACAGCAGGAGTATGGGGGTGCGTTCATGAAGAACCAAAATTTACGGACAAGATGATCACGATAATTCATACAGCAGATTCAAGAAAGAAATATACAACATTAGCAGCAATGGTGGCATGTGGATTCAATATGAGATGGTTTCGGGATCGCTTAGGTCAAGAAGAAATCATGGAAGCAACGAAAAGAGGCATTAATCCTTATCAAGTAATGGATGAAAAGGCAGAAACTGCACCTTTAGGTTCTGATCGATTGATTTTTCTACCCTATTACATGGGTGAAAGAACTCCCATATGGGACACCGAAGCGCGAGGTCTCTGGTTTGGTCTCAGTGACCATCATACTAAAGCACATATAATTAGAGCCATGATGGAAAGCGTTGGATATGGAATAAGGCAATGCTATGAAATGACAAAAAAGTCGGGATTGTATATTGACCCGACCATGTCATTAGGCGAAGGTGGTGCTAAATCTCCTATTTGGCGCCAAATTATCTGTGATGTATGTAATGTAAAAGGCAAATTTATCACGGAAGTTTTAGGTGCTCCTGTTGGAGATGCAATATGTGCGGGAGTTGGGGTAGGACAATTCAATGATTATAGAATTGTGAAAAAATGGGAATCTCCATATGTAGTTATTGAGCCTAACGAAAAAAATCATAAAAAATATACTAAATTGTATGAAATATACTTGAAATTATATCCTGCCGTTAAAAATTTGTTTAAAGATTTGGCTTTTTCAAATCTTTAATAGATTTTATAAAAAATTTTTTAAGAATTTAAGCTATAATTCAACGCCCCTTTTTTCCAAAATGTCAATGATCTCTCTTGAAATGACATTTAATTCATTTCTTGCAATGACAATGATCTTTAATGAGCGTATATTAATAATAGAATTAAATCTCTTAGAAGAATTAGCCATACTTTTTGTGAAAAAAGGTTGATTATTGAACTATAAAAAAAAGATTTAAGATTTTGATTTTCCTTCATCAGCAAGTTTCTGAAGATATTCTCGTTCTTTTTGTTCGTGTAATTCCATCATATATTTTAACTTCTTGAACCATTCTGGACCATCTAATGGGAATAATCTTAAGGCTACAGCGGAAATGACAAGTAATATCGCAGGAATTAATTCTCCATAGTTTAACTCTTTAAAAGATAAAAAATTGTCATGTTTGAAAATAAATAATTTCATTGAAATGTTTAAACCTAAAAAAAAAAAAAAAAAGAGATTTGGTTAACGACCAAGTTCCAGTAATTTCTCCTTATTGACCGCTGCTTTATCTGGAGTAATGTTAGCTAGCTTCCAAAAAGCTATTGCGGCGATCAAGGAAATGATGGCCAGAAGAATTGTTATTTGAAAGAGTAACCCAAATTTAGCCGTTGGCGTGTTAGCCGTGCCGAGAGCAGGATCATAACCAAAGGCAAAAACGATTAACAGTAAAAGGAACGGTTGTATGGCATTACTAGTTGATCTAACTACACCATTTACAGAGAAATATTGAGCTTCTTCTCGCGTGCCATGCTTGAGAATTGAGTCATCCATTGCTTGAAGCTTAAATACAGACATGGAACCTAATTGCAGGCCAACTCCAGAACCTGCAACAAAAACGAACGCAGAATACATATAAATATTCGTGCTAGATCCAGCTAGTAAAAAACCAGCAAATTTAATTACAAAACCTAATAAGTAAGTAGTCTTTGTTCCTTTTTTTTTCATTACTATATAAGCGATAGCTCCGAATAACGACATTCCTAAGATCAAGGCAAGTTGCGGTATAATTACAAGGCCTATATCAACGCCTAACGCGTCTATTACGTAGAGATCCATGCCAACAGTAAAGACTCTATTGGTAATCGCCCATTCCAAATCAATAACCATGAAAGCTACCCAGTTCTTATCGGTAAACGCTCGTTTCACCTCTTGTAAAAAGGGGGGTCTTTCTATTTGTTCGTCTAGATCTGCTCTAAACGCCCTCATCTCTTTAGGCTCCCATAACCCATAAAATTTAATTGGTAACATTAAGAGAAATATTACTGCAACGACCAATGCCATGTATAAAAAAGCGTTTGGGTTGGCCACCAATCCTGTTTCTGCGTCAAAGGCGTTAAAGGTACTTAATAATATTGGTATCATCAAGAATCCAAGAATCATGCCTAAAAAATTCGCCATGATAGTGTCTAGTAAAGTTTTACGACGTCGAGATTCTTGATCTCGAAATAAATCATTTGCTAGCGCACCATTATTCATTTCTCCTAATGTTTGGGAACAATCAAACAAGGATATTGTCAGACTAATCCAAATCAGGACGGGTATTATCATATTTGGGTCTTTTAATCCTATACCCGGTTCCACTTCCCAAGGAACGAATTGTAATATTAAAAAAATAACCATCCCTATATCACCTATTAAGATTAAAGTCCAACGCTTACCAAATCTTCTTGTAAACCTTGTTGTCTTGTCAGAAAACCTTCCTTCAATTGGATCGTTTACTATATCAACGATCGTGAATATCAGCATGAAAAGAGTGATAAGACCTATGTCCAGACCAAGGACTTTTAGGCCATACAACTGGATTCTTGCTTGTGCCGTGAATATCATGAACCATATCATTCCTCCAGCACTCATTGCCAACATTTTTTTAAAAGACGGGGGCTTGTATTTACGATCAATACCAGTCGCTTCTAATTTTATTTCATTCATCTTAAAAAACACAATTTTTTTTTTATTTTATTTTAAAAAATTTAAAATCTAATTTTAAATAAATATAATTTGTCTTGTTCGAATAAAAAGGTTCATATAAAAATTTCTCCAGACATTAAAGTAAATGGAATTTTTAAGAATAATTATTGTTTTGCTGTGTCATACTCATAAATGGTTTACTTAATTTTTAAAAAATAGGAGTTAAACAATCAATTTACGGTAATGGCTTTTCTCTTTCGATATCGCTGGGGTTCCTTCCCTTTTCTAATTGCTCAAACCACCATTTATCTGTCGAGATTATTTCTTTTGCCTTTTCCAATACTACTTCAATTTTACTAGCGGAGATTATGACAACCCCATTTATGTCTCCAAAGATTAGATCCCCGGGATTTATGATTCTTTCTCCACACTTTATAGGTTTCATTACAGAATCCATATCTATAACCATTCTACCTCGAATCGAGGAACACATGATACCTCTGGCGAATATAGGGAATTGTAAATTAGTTACTTGAGCAATATCTCGAACGGGTCCGTCAACAAGGCCACCTCTAAAACCTAATCCTTTAAGTATTCTACTGGTGCTCTGCCCTAATCCCGCTGCTATCATTTTACCAGACATATCAACGCACATTATGGGAAATTTCGGAGTTTGCTTGATAAATTTGACCATACGTGCAATTATATCTCTTTCAAGTGGTTCATCAGAGAGCGTCATTTTCATGGTACCCGCAAAGCCTATCATTCTTGCTCCAGGCCATATCGGTCTTATACCTGCGTCAATAAATCCTGGCTTAAGTCCCAATTCATCAATAGCGTCTGACACTGCGCAGGTATATAATTTGGAATACTCATCTATTATTGTTTCCTGCTTTTTTTTATCCATCATTCTTACTTTTTGAGAATTAATTAATTCATTTTCAACTATAAATATTATTTCTAATTTTATTAGTAAATTAAAAGTTTATGGAAAATCCAATTCTTCTATTAAAGTATTCAGAAGAGTGGTTTCAAGAGCCACCAAATGGAAGGTATATTGACTATAGAATAGACCTTTCATTTTAACAATAAATCTTTTAGTGTTTTCAAGAGCATTTTCTAAAGTTATCATAATCTTTTAATGAACTTGAATTTCGTCGCACGGTAAAACTGATTTTTACAATTATTCTAGAGGAAAGATCTTCTTTTTCACTTCTTTTATATCTTTAAAATCAGAATCGGTAGAATATATTATCAAATTATTTAAATCTGCACATCCGCTCACATAAGCATCAACTATGGATAATAATTGCCCATATTTGCATTTTAAATATCCAGATTTCATCGTTAGTTGTTCATTTATTTCAACAATATTAATTTTAGAATTTCTAAGAGAAATACTTCTTATTAAAGCAGTTTCCTTATCTAATTTTTCACATGCTTTATAATAATACTCACATAGATTTAGTTCTAAAGTAAATGCCTCAATTGTACCATTTTTTATTTGATTAAAAATTGTTTTGATATCTTGGTTACCAATGAAATATAATTCAAAAATACCCGTATCTAAAAATATTCTTCTCATGATTTAACTTTCATTCATTGTTTCTCAAGTTTCTTTTTTTTCTTTTGTTCTATCTTCATGAATCTCTCGTATTATTTCATGACCCAATTCTTTAGAATCAACTCCAAATAGATCTTCTAAATCTATTATTGGAATATATAATAAACCTAGTTTATGCTCTCTAACGACAAATTTAGAACCGTCTTGTATATTTAATTTTTTTCTTAATTTTGAAGGGATTGTAACCATTCCTCGACTTGTAACTGTTACTTCGTTTTTCATTTTTTTTTTTTATATCCGATAATAATAATAAATACTTGTATTTATAACATTTTCATGTATTAAAAATATTTTTATGAATTTTTTCAATTTGTAATGTAAATATTATTTTAATATTTAATTTTTTCTAAAATGAATTCTGAATGATATAAAAAAGTTAATAGCTTTAGAATTGATTCAAAACTAAAGGAATGCATTACTAATTATACTTCAACAAGATTAATAAACACCAAAGGTCTAATAAAGAAATTACTTAATAATAAATTTCAACAAATTTTAGATATAATCATTCAAAAATTAAAAAATACTATGCGTCAAGAGCGTGGCTTTCTTTCATGGTAAACTTTTATTTTTCATATTTTGCGTTATTTATTTCTTATTGGGCGATATCAACGTGATTATTGTTGTTTTAGGATTCGGTGATTTTTTCTTTGCGCTCCTTTTTATTGAGTTTTTAATCGGTTTTAAAAAAATTTAAGAGAATTAATAAACGCACCAGAGTTATTTTCTTTTCTTTTTTTTCTTTATAATATTTAAGTTCCTTTCTTTAATTTCGGGAAATTTACTAATTTTATTAGTAAATTAAAAGTTTATGGAAAATCCAATTCCTATATTAAAGTATTCAGAAGAGTGGTTTCAAGAACCACCGAATGGAAGATACATTGAACATAGAATAGACCCAAATTACATTAATAGATTAAGCGAAAAAAGTAGGAAAAGGCATTTAAAAGAATATTCCAGTCTACTTGGGATTGGGATTTAGATGTTCTTTACCATAAAAAACAGAAGATTTGATAAAGTGAATAAAGGATACTATTTAAAAAATTTCTGAATGAATTCACCAATCTTTTCAATTCCCTGTTTACCTTCTGGAGTGAATAGTGCAGTTGTTTGAAAAACATGCGGCATATCTTCCCAAATATCTAATTCGATATCAACGCCTGCTTCTTTAGCCCGTTTAGCGAATCTTACGGAATCATCAAGTAATATTTCTGTGGATCCCACTTGAATGAAAATTGGAGGTAAGCCTTGAAGATCTGCGTAAAGGGGTGAAACATAAGGATTTTGAGGGTCTTCATCGCCTAAATATAAATCTGCGAAGAACTGTGCGTCATACAATTTAATCATTTGATCATTTTTCATATTTTTTACGCAAGATTCACCAGTAAGAGCTAAATCAGTCCATGGTGAGAGACATACGGCAGCAACGGGTAAAGAGATTCCCAAGTCTCTTAATTTTACGAGTGTTGCTAAAGTTAAGCCGCCTCCCGCAGAATCTCCCGCGATAATTATGTTGTCAGGTAATATTGCTTCTTCATCAGTCAGCCATTTATAAACTATAACAACATCTTCTAATGCTGCAGGAAATCTATTTTCGGGCGCTAAGCGATAGTCAATTGATAAGGCTCGAGCTTTAGCAACTCTAGAAATCCTTGAAGCAAGATCTTGGTGAGTTTTGATTGAGCCTTCCATGTAACCTCCACCATGCAAATATAAAACTACACGATGATTTATGATTTCAGGTGTTGTGATCCAAGCGGCTGGAACGCCTCCAGCATCAACAGATTCAACTTTTACATCTTTTGGGAGTTTTATAATTGCAATGAATTCTTCCATTCCTTTTCGAGATTCTTCCACCCTTTTTTTAATAATTCTTGCCCGATTTTCAACCAATAATTTAAGCACATTTTCCATTTGTTTACTAACCATTACTTACTAACCACCTTCTTTTTTACCATAATTTTTTGTTTTAATATATAAAAGTCTATTATATAGCAATAAATAATAAACATTTTTAAAAGATAAAGTAGAACTAGTATAAATACATCTACTAAAATTAAATTAATTGAGTTTAAAATTTTAGAAAACAATAAAGAAGAAATGAAATGACTGATCTAGAACAACCTAAAAAGAGAAAATATCCCCTCTCTACATATATCTCGTTTGGAATTTTCTACCTTGGAATTAACGGGATGCAGATTGCAGTTCTCCAAAATTACACGATTTATTATCAAGTAGAAGTTGGCCTGAATATTGGGCTGATGTTTATTGCCGGGATTTTTTATACGGTCTGGGACATGTTTAATGATCCGATTCTTGGTCATCTTTCTGACCGCAACAATAGGTTTACAAGGCGATGGGGTAAAAGATATCCATGGATGGTAATTGGAACGATTGGTCTCCTCTTTGCAGTAGTGTTTCTATTCATATCGCCCAGTGTTTCTGTTGCAGGGAGTTTATTTGTATTTCTCTGGTTTTTGATTTTTCTTTCCATTTACGATGGATTTTTATCTGCAATAATCATTAATTATAAGGCACTAATTCCGAATAAGTTTAAATCTAAGGATGATCGGATTCTCGCTTCTACATTAATTCAATTATTCCTGATAATGGGTCCATTCATAGGGTTAATTTTTGCTCCCATGTTATTAAGCATTTCATATTTAGCAATGGCGTTGTTTTTGGTGGTGTTCATGTTAATTTCCTTTCTCTTGTCCTTACCTGGTATAAAAGAAGATGAAGAGCTCAAAGAAACTTACTTCCTCGAAGAAATTCAACCAAAATCCTTTTTTCCGGAGTTTGTTAGCAATGTAAAACAATCATTTCGGGAAAAGTCGTTTGTTATTTTTGTTGTCGTTACGGTTTGTATTCAAATCACCTCAACCTTAGTGAACACTTCAATTCCTTATTATATAGTGTATGTCTTGGGATGGGAGCGCGAAATGCAAACCATTATCAACTTGCCATTTGTCCTGATGTCAGTGTTGCCGATCCCTCTTAATTTTTGGCTCATAAAAAAAGTTGGACACGAAAAAGCTTACAAATATTCGCTTATTTTACTACCCATTCCCATGTTGATCATGTTTTTTAGTTTTGGAAGTGCCGTCCTTGTAATGATTGGTGCTGGAATATATGGCATCATAGGATGCGTAATGATAATCGCGCAAGTTCCCATTCAAGCAGATTTTTTTGACGAGTCAGCAGTTAAATATCAAAAAAGGCAAGAGGGAATATATTTCGGTATATGGAACTTTTTTGGACGACTTAACACAGTAATTCAGTTGGGTATCTTATTTTTAATCCAGACCATTTTTGGTTTTGACCCTGAGGCAACTACTCAAACCGATTTGGCGAAATGGGGA
>JAUXAJ010000216.1 GCA_030620005.1 Promethearchaeota archaeon
TTAGATTGTTATACTGCCATTCCAGCCGTAAAAAATTCAGGTGGAAGTGCGATAGCCGTATCAGACGAAGAGACTTTAGCTGCTGGCGCATGATTGAGTACTTTAGAAGGTGTTTTTGCTGAGCCATCTAGTTGCACTACAATAGCCTCACTTAAGAAACTACTTGATAAGGGTTTAATTCAAGCGGACGAAAATATTATCTGCTTAATCACGGGTTCTGGATTTAAAGACGTTAAATCCATTGAAGCAACACTTCCAAAGTCTATAGTTGTTGAAAAAGATTTCGATTGGAAAGAAATATTTGGAAAAATTCTAAGGAATTAATTATTCAATCCTAAATTGAGAGAAATAAAACTCTTTTTAACATTCATGTAAAATAACTGGTTTGTTTTTTCGTGGACAATAAATAAATAATTTCATAAACATTGATACAAAAAAAAAATTTTGACTCCTACCAAGCCCTGGATTTTTGTCTTTTGGTTAGCGAGATTAGCAAAAACTCTTCTCGCCTTATTTTTTCTCACTTAGAGAAGGCCTTGTATTAAGGCCTCTTTGGCAGGAGTCATTTTTTTTACTTTTTCTATTTTTTTTATATTTACAATCTACATGTTTTTTACACTTTACAAGTTGATGAGACTCACATTATTGAAATTAATATGTATCATTTTAAATGCTTGTTTTTTACAAATTGTGGGTTTAAAACTTCATTACTATTTCTAGTTTCTCTCTTTTAAAGTAATCGTAAAAAAATGTAATTACAATTTTAAAATGGAGAATGTAATAATAATGATGTCGAAAAGAAGTTGAAGTTGAAGTTCCCCACGCTTAACTTGACATCACTATTATTACAAGTAACACATTAAAAATAAAGATTAAAAAAATTGAGAGAGTGTTATTTATTAGAATTATGTGTGTACTATTATTAGAATCGTGCACACATCGATTCGATCATACTTGATCAATTCTCAATTCTCACATCTGATTGCGACACTTCGGCGGAGCGGAGCCCAGAACCACAGATCATACCGAAGGATTAAGATTGTGATTCTAATAATTACTTTATTTTTTTTTTTTTTTATATATTTTTATGTATTTGCCTAATTAGTTTTATTACACATAACTTATGACTTTGGTTTTATCAAGCAATGAACTTAAGTCTTTACCAGATTCAATTGGAAATCTCGCCAATCTTCAATATTTAGTGTTAGAAATAATTGATAACAAATTTTAAAAGACTACGCTTTTTATTATAAAATATGTCTGGCTCTGAAAAAAGAATATTTATTTCAATCAATGAAAAAGATTTACCCGAATTTGAAAAAACAATTAAAGACACTCGCATACAGTTTAGAATAGAAAAATCCGAGAAGGCTCGTTGGATCGACTTCATAGAAGAGAACAACAAGTTTAAAGACCTTACCGAATTGATCCTGACTTCTGTGCAAAAAACAATAAAACAAAATGAAGCAAAACACGATCTAAAGCACCATAAAGATAGCTTAACTGAAGACCTCTTCGCAAGTTTCATTGGGGGGAAGGATTACTACAAGTCCATCAGCAAGCAAGCTGAACACCAAGTGTTCAAGATGAAGAAACACTTGAACAAGTTAAACGAGTTATTTCCCAAGGAAGACATCGCTATTGACAGAGACGAGCTAATCGAAGTTATTCAAAGAAAATCGATTGAGACCGCCATGTTATGCTCCTTTTTGTACAAAAAGTAGTTGTTTTTCTTGGTTTGGGACTTTTCCTCAGACTTTTCATTTTGAGATTTGTAAAAACTATTTATACAGGTATCGCCTATATTAAGATCATGCAAAAAAGTCTAATGGAATCTAAAATTTTTGCAGGTAAAGTTTTTACAATAATGTTTATAGATGGATTTCAATATTTTAATCCGTTAAACCCCGTTAAGGCGCGTAAAAAAGAAGGAGATGGGGGAACTGAAGTAATTAAAGAACCTGAAGTAGCCTTTTAAAGTTCTATTGTAATTCATTTCTTTCTTGTTCCATGAAATTGTCAATGTGCCATTTAAAACTTCAAGAGATATGGTCCCATATCTTAAAACTTAGTAATGAAATTTACGAATATCGAAGCAATCTCCAAGAACTTTTTTAACTTTCTCCCGCAATTCTATAATTTTGAGTTCCTAATATTTATAACATTTTATTAATTCTTCAGATATAAGTTCTATTATTTATTTAGGAAGAGATTATTGTGAATTTTGAAGAGAGTCTTGCCTCGTTTGAATTAGGTGAGGGCCCAAATCACGTGATTTTATTGCACGGGTATCCGACGACGCCTCATGACGTTCGATCCTTGGGGGAATATCTTGCCGCCAAAGGGTTCCATGTTTTCGGTCCTTTATTACCCGGTTTTGGCAAGGATCATGAATATCTATATGAGCACTCGGATTGGCGCGAGTGGATCGGGGAGATTGACAAATTGATTAATAAAATCAAGGAAAAATCTCCGCATAATATCTTTGTTAGCGGGCTTAGCATGGGAGGTTTTATTACCCTTTATACGGCGATCCATCATCCTGAAATAAAAGCAATTGCACCAATTTGTGGGCCTGTCTATGTAAAAAGTAATCTAAAGGCGATAATACCAATTGCAAAGTTATTCACAAAGTACGTGAAATACAGTAATACTGGTGATATAGATGTGATGGACCCAACCGTTAAAGAAGATCCAATCTTCCTTGAATCACTTCGGCGTCACGACATGGTAGTTCTTAAAGGCGTTTCCTCGGAATTAAAATTAATGAAAATGGTCAGAAAGAACTTGCACCGGATTACCCAACCCATCTTGATTTGCCAAGGGCGAAAGGACAAGACAGTTCCCCTTGACACTCCAGAATACATTTACGAGCGAGTTTCGTCCCAAGAAAAAGCCATTAAATGGTACGAGAATTCGGGCCATTATGTTACGCTTGATTACGATAAGGAAGAACTTTTTGCAGATATCGCCTCATTTTTCAATAAGTACATTTGAATCTATTCCTAACATCTTTCTTTTTTTTCTTCTTTTTTTTTTAAGATTTAATAAATCAAGAGATTAATTTTCTTTAAAAATCAAAGTAAATGGTGTTATTATCAAAGGAATTCGCTGTTGGTACGTTTCTCTTTTTGAATTTCTTAAGAAACCATCTACTCCCGATAATATTTTAGTCTCAACTGGCGACCAACTCATCCCTTTCTTAGGAAAAGAGCTTTATATGAAACTTAGGGGTGTGAAAAACTCGTTTAGTAAGAGTTCTTAAAATAATATTGATGTTTTTAAAATAACTCAGTATCCAATGATTTATTTTTTATTCCTTTGAAACTGATAACTATAAATTAATGAATTCAAGCAAATTTCTAAACAATTGAAATAATTTATATTAATAGAGCTATTTAAAAAAGCCTGCTTTTTTTAATTCTAAGTTATTCCAAGACTTCTTCTAATATTTCATTGCCCATAAGTAGAGTTCTCTACTTCCTTTCAATAAGTATAGTTTGCTCACTTTATACTATATATTTATAAACGAAAATTAGTTATACCTAATTGGTAATTAAAAAAATATTAGATGTGATGAAAAATGAGCAATATAGAAATGAATATTCAACTAAATTCTAAATATTATAAAAATATATCTCCAAAACAATACAAAAGACTCATAGATTATAGAAAGAACCATCCTGTTAAGTTACTCAAATTCAAAGACAAGGAACTTGAATATATTAGCTGCGGTTCGGGCGATAAAACCATTCTCACATTTCATGGAGCACTCGGAAATGCAGAGGGTAATTTTCAAGGAATAAATTTTTTTGAGAATAATTATAGAGTAATCGCCCCTTCAATCACCAATTTCGATAGTTTAGAAGACTTTAGCGAAGGAGTAAATGAAATTTTAAAAAGAGAAAATGTAGAAAAAATAATCTTGATCGGTCAGAGTTTTGGTAGCTTTATGGCCCAACCCTATTTCCACAGGAATTATAAAAGGATAGAGGCCCTTATCATTGTCAATAGCAGGCCGCCAAATGAAGAATGGACCAAATCTTTTCAAAAAACAACTAAGATTCTAAAACTTGTTCCAACTTTTCTATTGAGAAAAATGATCGCAAGAAAATTGTTCAAACTATTAAAAGAGGATGTGGAGATGACACCTGAAATTCGCGAAAAGCTGGATTTTTCCATAGCATTTGCAAGGGAAAGGTTTAGTAAGGTAGAAAAAAGCGTGATAATGTGCCAAGTCATTCTCACTGGCGAATTTAACGGTGAAAAATACCAAAAAGAAGATTATTCCGGCTGGGGTGGTAAAGTTTTAATTGTTACCGCAAACGACGATCCTGGATTTCCCGATCACGAAGAATTGAAAAGTCATTATCCTAATGTGGAAGAAATTGTATTCGAAAATGTCGGCCATATGGGCACTCTGCTTAAAAGAGATGAATATCATGCAATTTTAAACAAGTTTTTAGAATCTTTAAAATTCAAATAATCACATCATTATATATATCTAGTGATATAATGCCGTCTAGAACAATTTCTATAACTGAAGATGTTTATAAACAACTTGATAGGTTTCGCTTGAAAAATGAAAGTTTTTCTAAAGCGAAATGCTTTTTTGAATACTAATTATTTAAATTAATTATTGATAAAAATCAAGAACGAACCTAAATTTATTTACCATTATTGATTAAAAAATATTGAACACAATTTTGTTCAATATGAATTTTTTTTTTTTCTATTGTCAAATCGAAATGGATGAAACTACTATCTCATAATTGAAATTTATAGAATAAAGGAAAGGTTTTTACGATTTCATCATTAAAATTATTATCTCATTTTTTAAAAGAATTAATGAAAGAAGGAAATTTATAATGAAAATGATAAATGAAACGGCAATTGTAACCGGTTCTACAAGTGGAATTGGAAAGAAAATAGCGGAATTACTTCTGCGGGAAGGTTGCAAGGTAGCTATCTGCTCTAGAAAGGAGGATAATGTAAATAAAATGCTTTCCGAATTTAAAGAAAAATTTGGCGATTCACTAATTGGATTTCCCTGTGATGTATCTAATCCAGTGGCTTTTAAAAAGTTTGTAGAAAAAGTCCTTGATGCCTTCGGGTCTATTCGTATTCTCGTGGCAAACGCAGGTTTAAACTTGACATATGGACCGCTTGAACACATTCCATTAGAAAAAGTTGCCTCGGACGCACAAATAGTTATCGGTACAAATCTAATTGGTATTATTCATTCTGTGTCGGCAGTTTTACCGCAGATGGTGAAACAAGGATATGGAAGAATAGTTACGCTTTCTGGTGGAGGTGCGGATCGTCCAATGCCCCACATGACCCTGTATTCAGCATCCAAGGGTGGAGTACTCGCTTTTTCAAAATGTTTAGCAGAGGAATTGAAAGATAGAGTGGATGATATTAAGATAAATATTTTCCAACCGGGCATGATTGCTACAAATTTATATAAAGGGACAAAAAGAGTCGAAGGATGGAAAGACGAAGAAACATTCAAGAACGAAACATCCTTAATCTTAGAACATGTTGGGACGGATATAGAAGAGAGTTGCAGTAAAGTCATTCCATATGTGTTACCAACCTGTAAGAAGAACGGGACGATTTTCAGGGGATTTAAAATCATGACACTCATTAAAGAATTCAGAACCGTCAGCAAACTCCAAAAACAAACGAAAAAAAATTAAAAATCTTCATTTTATTTCTTTTCAGTTAGTTTTTTGAAGATATAAAAAAATAAAAAACATGACAAATAAATCAATGAATCCATGTTAATCAACGCAAGTTAACTCGTGTTATTGAAGCCTTGTTGTAGGGATGTCATTCTTTTAAAACTGTTATTATTTTTTCGTCTGAGACGTAAACAACCTCACCATCGATAATAAGGCTCCATTTAAAGTGAATGTTAATATCTCCTGCGGTACAATTAACAAATCCGCTCAAAATTTGTCCTTCTCCAGAGAAAAATGTGTCATTTATCAAGGTGAAATTAACACCGGCAAAACTACCATATACGAACGTAGAATTTGCTACTGGAGAGTATGTAGGCGGTCCTAAAATTGTAAAGTTTACATTCAATGCCTTATCAATGTAAAGCGATAAATTTACTTTGACAACATGTCCATTAGCAGTTAGATTTGTGTTATAATTTTCAATTTCTATTCTAAATCTTGCAAGATCGTCCGGATATATCATGGTTTCTTCCATTTCAAATTGGTATGAAATTGTGTGCGGAATTCCTACAGTTACATTAATCCAATTTGATGTAATAGTTCCATACGCATTAATTGCTTCCACGATGTAATAATAAGTTCCGTTGGTAAATTCAGAAATTTGATGCGTTAGAGCTGATATTTCTTTTGCTTCGAGCGTGAGACTAGTATTAATTTCTGAAATTGCGCTATCATAGCTATAAATTGAATAATTATCAGCATATTCTGATGCCGTCCATGTTAAATTAAAGAGCCCGTCGCTTTCGACAGGTGTTTCAGCGTTAGAAGACAAAGTAAATGCTCCTGGATGCGGAAATTCTACAGTTACATTAATCCAATCTGATGTAATAGTTCCATATGCATTAGTTGCTTCCACGATGTAATAATAAGTTCCGTTGGTAAATTCAGAAATTTGATGCGTTAGAGCTGATATTTCTTTTGCTTCGAGCGTGAGACTATTATTAATTTCTGAAATTGCGCTATCGTGGCTATAAATTGAATAACTATCAGCATATTCTGATGCCGTCCATGTTAAATTAAAGAGCCCGTTGCTTTCGACAGGTGTTTCAGCGTTAGAAGACAAAGTAAATGATCCTGGAGAATCTGTCGCAACAATTCCTAAAGCCTCAAATGCTTCTTTGGCATCATCTCCATAACCTACTTCTCTCGTAAATGCCTCAACAAAACCTGCTAATTTTAATTGCTGTAAATCGCCCGCAGTACTGTATGTCGGAACATAGTAATATATTGAATCTCCAAATGGGTATAACAAAGTATTCCCATGTCTGTGATCAGCAATTAAAGAAATTTCTTGAGTGGCGTCTGATTCGTAAGTATCTCTTGCTGTTTTCGGGCCAATTAAATTTTCACTCGCGGCTCGAGTATGATAGAATATAGCTTCTCCAAAATGCTCCCCGTGTCTAATTACATACATTCCTGCTAATGTTTTTGCTTCTTGACCTTTATATTCGACTAAATCAATTCCTACGTATTCAATTCCATCGCCTAAATCCGTTTCAATGTAAAACAAATCTCCATTTTCAGGTCTTTCGTGAAAATCATCTTCTCTTTTCCAAGTTGTAGAATCTTGAACGTGATAAATATAATTTGCTTCTAGTTGTAATTCAAACAATTCTTCTGGATATCTTAATTGATTTCTTAACCAAGTTGGAGTAGCTTTCCAGCTATATTTAGATAAATAAATCTTCCAAAGAGGATATGTCGGGTCACTTTTCTTTTTTAGCGTAGGATTTTGGTAGAATTTCATCACTCCATCCTTAACATCGATTAGGCAAACACCCAAAAATCTCAAAATGGGAGATTTCGAATATGATCCAATGGTGATACGAGTATATATACTGACAGCGTAATACATCTTTCTGTTTACGATATCAAAAACAATGTACGGATCGTTATCTATCCTTAATTGAGGCAGAAGTATGTTTTCTACTCTAGTTTTTACATTCCGATTGATTAAATATGGATGTTTTCCTTCCTGAAATGCGTAAGAATATAACCCTAAATCCATCGTTTTCCAAAACGCTTCAATACCAGTAAGTGTTCCATCAGGGTCGCCTTCATAAACGTACTTATTATTTTCTATGCCTTTAGACCACTCTGTTCCTAATAATACGTCTGAATCGTAAGCACCTTCCATATCCTCGTCGTAATATCCATATTGTTGTGTTAAAAATCTCTCACTCTCGTGTTCACCAAAGTATATGGGATAATTTTCGTCAATACCAAACTTCGAACTAAGATCAACTAATTCTCCAGTATATGTGTCCATTGCTAAAATTCCCTCCACGTGATCGTATAATTCCGTGCTCGTTTGAACAGCATCTCCCGAAATTTCTAAAAACCTAATAGATTTTGGCGCAATCCAGTATTCTCTACCATTTATATACACGATATCAGAATCTGCTAAACCTTCATAAGTAGAACCCATTTTTGCTGCCATGAATTAAACCGCAAAGTCTTGGTCGTATTGCCTAATTTGCGATATCATGTCGCGATCACGGGTGATGGATGATGTGAGAAATTCTTCTATGGGACGTTCTTCAAACATGTCCAACCCAGCACAAATTCGAGTCCATGCCACTTCTCTTTGATCTTTTTTAACCCATTGATTTTCTGTCCATACAGCCGTGTTGTTTAAATTTATCCACGTGCCCAGGCTAATAAACACGGGCGTTAACACAAGAATTAAAACTGCTATGGCCATTACGCTAATTTTTTTCAGTTCGGGCGTAAACTGGAGATAATTTCCCCTCATAATTGTTCTTTTTCCCCTACTAAAAAGAAATACAAGGGCGCCAAAGATTGGAAAACCAATGAACCCAAAAAACACTCCCCATATTTGAATTAACTCAACGCCGTTAAGAGCTAAAGTGGGCAGTGAAAAAAATCCCATTCCACAGAACCAACCAATAATAAAAATCAAATTAGATATTATATAATAATCGTTCCTGCGAATGTAAAAATTATTAATAATGTTAAGAAAATGTCTAAATATGATGATTCCAAAGCTGAAATTAATAATAGGTAAAATTAAACTTGAGTAAACAAAAATAACTTCGATATCTATACTATTTGAATTTGATAATACTTTGAAGGCATCTCCCACGGTATTTACGGAAATTTCTATTTCTCCATTCTCAAACATGTAAATTCCCCAAGTCCACGTTCCATCAGCAGCAAGAACTTGACCTATTAAAAAAAATAGACCAAACCCTATAGTCCACCAAAAAATTAATGCCTTTACCCTAGAAATGTTCCTTAATTTTCTAATGCGAGAGTTAATAATTGTCAGTAAAGACTTGGTCGATGGAATGCTCATGATAC
>JAUXAJ010000196.1 GCA_030620005.1 Promethearchaeota archaeon
AAGCAATGGTTTCCCACAATTAATACAAAATTTATCGCCATCTTTTACAGACAACCCGCAATACGGGCAGAATTTCACCATTTTTATCAACAAGTTTTAATATTTTTTTAATTATTTTTTTCTCTATTAGTTTATTCTAAATAATTTTTATAAATAAATTTATTTAAGTCCAGTTATTGAAAGTGAATAAATCAAAACTAAATCTTTTAACAACTAATTTTGAAATTTCCAACCTTAATTCAAAATTTTTTTCTTTTTTAAATTATTAATTATTAAAGATGGAAATTGAAAAAAAAATTCCCATTCATTTAGGATTGTTTGGACACATTGATTCTGGTAAAACGGCTATAGCTTCAGTATTATCAGAGATAATATCGACGGCCGATATTGACGCTCATCCACAAAGCAAAGAAAGAGGTATAACCATAGATTTAGGTTTTACAAGCTTGGTTCTTGACAAATATTTGGTAACTTTAGTGGACGGACCAGGACACGCAGATTTGATTAAAATTAGCGCTTCTTCAGTCGAAATAATTGATCTCGCTTTAGTGATTATTGATGTTAATAAAGGTCCTCAAGTTCAAACCGGAGAACATTTAATCATGATTGCATCGCTAAATATTAATAAAATAATTGTAGTGCTTAATAAAATCGATCTTTATAAAGGTAGTATTGAGGAAGAAATTGAAAAAACAAGAAATTTTTTTGGCTCAACTTCGTTTGGTTCAAGCATACCAATACTCGCTGTATCTGCTAAAGATCAAGAAGGTTTTGAGGAACTAAGAAATGGAATCTTAGAAACAATTAAAACTCTCGATATAAAAAGAGATATTGAAAGCAATTTTATAATGCCAATCGATCACTATTTCTCAAAAAAAGGAATGGGAGCAGTGATAACGGGAACCATATTAAAGGGAAAACTAAAAATAAATCAAAATTTGGATGTTTTACCCGTTAACACATCAGTTAGGGTTAAAAATATTCAAATTTTTCATCAAAGTGTAGATTCTGCTAAAGCAGGTGACAGAGTTGGAGTTAACGTTAAAGGATTAGATCTCAAAAAAATTTATCGAGGGTGTGTCGCAACCGATAATAAAAATGCGTTTGAATATTGTGATATTTTTGAAGTAAAAGTAAATATTAACATTTTGTTTAAACCCAAAACGCAGTTTGGAACTCAACTTCATGTGACACTAGGAATGCTTACAAAAGTCGGAAATATCTATCCTTATTACGAGCTGGACGGAAAAAGGATTCAAACAACAATGACGAATAAAAAAGGCAAGTTTAAAGCATTTATATGGCTAAATAATAAGGTGTTACTTAGAAAAGAAAGAGATTTAATGCTATTAAGCCGATTAGATTTACCTCCAACAACTCTTAGAATAATGGGTTCGGCAACGATATTAAAAACTCACGACTTACCCCCGTTATTTTATAAATACAAAATAAAAAAAGGACGTGTTCAGAACCCGGAGCATTCTCAAGGGTTAATTTGTTCGGGTTTGGCTCAAAGCGCTATTGGAGCCAAAAAAATTGTGGGAAGGAAACTGGAACATCCATTTACAAAAATATTAGATACTTTTGGAACTAAAGGAGCTGTTATTGTAGGAATTCAGTCAAAAGAGATTGAAGTAAAAAAGGGAGATCCCGTTTTGTTAAAAGAATTAAGAAGTTTTCACCTAAAAAAGATTTAAATTTTTAGAAATTATTATAATAATAGTATTAAAGAAGGTTATTAAAATGGAAGATACAATTGAACTCAATATTGATCAAGAAACATTAGATACTCTAATGCGATCCTTAGAATTGTTAGAATCTTCTACTGATTTGGAAGGAACTGCAATTGTCTCTAAAACTGGATTAAGGATAGCCAGTTCTGAAACAGCTGATGTGGTCGCTGATATATATAGTGCAAGTCCTGCAACTCTAATTTCTTTAGGAGAGAAAATCAGCCAAGGTTTAGAACAAGGAGCTTTAAGAGAAGTAGTTATCAGAGGGAGTAAAGGATACACGATTATTCTGGTGGGGTCTTCAGATTTCATGTTATTCACTAACTGTTCCAAGTCGTTTAAACTCGGTTACTATTTCCACAAATTGAGAAAAGCTTTCGTAATAATTGAAAAGATTTTATCGGAAATCAATTCTTAAAAAAAAAAATTAATTCTTATTTTTTGAAATTTGGGTCGTTGTCGGGCGTTTAATCGCGCACCCATTTTACTACATCTCCGTCACTTAGATATAATTTAGTGGAGCTCAAGTTTGGACTCTCATCATTCACGAAATAAATCCAATCACCGCTTTTTCCATCGATCGAAGTTACTAAATATCCCATCGTTCCAAAATCATTGTATTCTATTTCGCACCATTTATCTAAAGCATCAAACGCTGTAGTTTGCCCGGCTGGAAGTGAAAATCTCTCTTTAACTTTTTGAGTGCCATCTCCGTAATCTATTATTAAGGTAATATTATTTACATCACTAAAATTGGGAGTCGTGCTATTCTGATTTGATAACATTAGCCCAGCCACGATCAAAATTGAAAAACAAGTTATTCCAATTAATCCAATAATTACGGGTTTAATACGTTTCATTTCTGTTCGCCTAATTCATTATTTACATTATAAATAAAATAAAAAAAAAATTTATGAATTATTTACTTTTTCAGATATTTGCACGTAAGCATTGCCAATCCTGGTAAAAGAAATAAAAATTCGATTATTACGATTATATCTTTTATTAAAGTAAACGATAAACCGCCAATAATGTAAGACCCGAGATCACCGTAGGGATATAAATTATAGTAGATAACGCTTGTAATGATTTCGAATATGTAAATGACGATAGCACCCATAATTCCTAAGATTACAATTATAATAGGAACATATAGATTTTCTGTTGGTTTAAAGTCTTCCCTGGATTTTAGATAATTTTGTGTAAATCCTCCTAATAGTCCGATTACCACATAAAAAATCACTTGAAAGACGTACAGTTCAATAGTAGGCGTTAGAAAGCTTAATGGATTTAATAAGAAATAAATCCCGGAACTCACTGCCCCCACAATTAGACCGTCTCTCTTACCCATGATAAATCCCGCCAGGAATATTACTACAGTAAAAAATTCGATCCAAATAAGAGCGTAAAGTGCGTAGGCCACTACAAGCGCAATGACAATGAAAATTATCAGTAGAATGACTCTTTTTTTTGCATCCTCAAACCACGCTGATTCAATTATTTCGTCTCCCATATTTTCTCAACTTTCGCTTTTTGTAGATGTTTTTTTAATTTTTTTATTGATAAAAAAAACTTTTTTTAAGGTAGTAAATTATAAATTTTTTATAAATTTTATGAAAACCAAATATGAAATCTGTGGAAGCTTGGAGCATTTTCGTTAAGAATATGGTTTTAATATCATAGTATATTGAATTCTATAAGTTTTTATGATTTTTAATTGTAAATTTAGTAGCAATCTCTTGTAAATCTGTAGAATTTCAAGATCAAGGCTAGGCGGACTTGTCCTAGGAGGTTCGGCCTTCTAATCATATCAGAATAACCTAATGGAAAGACATCTATAAACTCCTTAAAAAACGTCTCATGAATTGTTTTATTAGCATAAGATTTTAAATTTAAATTGATGCATGTTTAGAGATGGAGAATGTAAATTCAGAATCCGTTTTTGAAAATTGATATATTAGTTTCAAATCCTGATGAACCCGATATTTTTAATTTGCGTGAATTAAAAAATGTTTATAGTTTCCAGCAACTTTTAAATATACAAAGTTCTATTAATATATCAAACAACTTTAATAAAATAATAATAAAAACAATCATAAAAATGGCTAGAGGAAGCGCTCAGATATTGGACGACGACGAGGAAATAGACCTTGCAAGTTTTATGTTAGAAGCTTGCGGGCTTGAATACAGTCAATTTATGGAAAACGAAATTATCTGTATTGGATATCATTCCTTCTCTTTTATTTTCTCAATTTCTTTAACGATGGCTGTCATGACTGTACCAGAATCCTCGTTGAACCTTAAATCTGCTATTTGATCAAGAGTTGTTTCACCCCGATTTATAATTATCACTTTAGCTCCATTTGATTTCGCGATTCTCGGTAAATTTCCTGCGGGTTGTGTAGTAAGGGAAGATCCAATTACAATAAAAACATCTGCTTGCTTTGAATGGTTAAATGATAAATCTAACTCTTGTTTAGGAAGTTCATCACCATATTTTATTACGAAAGACTTGATTTTTCCCCCGCATGTACATTTGGAAGGTCGATCCCAAGTTTTTTTGTATTTTTTACCACATTCTAAGCATCTAGCTAAATCTAAATTACCGTGAATTTCCGCGATCAAGTCTTCTCGAATTCCAGATGTTAAATGAAGGTTGTCTAAATTTTGAGATATGAGAAACTTCAATATATTCATTTCTTGTAATTTAACTAATGCCCTGTGGCCTTCGTTAGGTTTTATATTGTTCATGTTCTTTGATAATGCACTATACCGAGTTGTCTCGTCTGTTTCTGAACTCCATACACCTCTAAAATCAGGGAGTCCTGAGTCAGTACTTATGCCCGCTCCTGTAAATGCTACAAGATGCTTCGAGTTTGTAATCCACTCAACAGCACGCGCAATTCTTTCTTCAAATGAAATTTGTAGTCCCCTCAAAAAAATCGATCTTTTCACTTATAAATAACTATAGAATTAAATTATAATTAAGTAGAGGTTTTATAATTGTTTTATGTAAAAAATGTATGAATAAAAAAAATAGATTTTAATAAATTAATTGATTTAAAAAATTTCAATTCATGATATTATTCACATTGCTATTAGAGCTCTTTTTGTATTAATCGATTAAAGTATTAAACCATTAACCAAGTATTTTTGACAAATTCTCTGCTAAATAATCTAAATATTCGTACGCTCTTTTTTTAGCTTTTGGATTTTTCGAGAATACTACCAGATATAAGCGAGTACCAATATCAATTTTTTGTATAAAAATAGTTCCTTGATTATCTCCACTTTTTGAGTCGTGATCAGGAAATCTGATTTTTGAAACAATATCTATGGTTTCGATGGAAAAATCTTCCAATTTTTCAATTCCATCTATAAAAAATGGAGTGAATGTTTCAATAACATCTATATAAGCTAATTTTGTGGCTCGTTGCTCCACTATAAAAAAGTTCTTATCGAAAATCATTGCTGCGCTGGCAAAAGTTTTTGCACAATACTCTTTTAACAGATCTTGTATTAATTTAGCTTTCCCCCTGAGAATTACTACCGTTTCTGAAAAAGCTTTTATCAAAGATCCTGCGTCATAAATCGAAGTTTTATAAAAGGAGTAATCTTCGAAAATTATAAAATTTAAAATCTTCTTTTCTAGTTTTTTGCAATTTGCGTTAAGTTCCTCGCTGTTTTTCAAATCAGGGTCAAGTTTATGGAAAAGAATCATAATTTTTGGAAAATCTTGTTCTTCAGATGAAATTTCGTTAATGGTTTCCAATATTCTTTTTAAGTAATTTAGCGATTCATCGTATCTTTCTATATCTTTTATATCAATCACATGCACCAGCAGAGAAATTGACCAAAAATATTTATTTTTATTTTCAAAGTAGTTTTTTCTAAATTGTTGCTGCCCACCTAACTCCCAATAAGCTATTTTTAATCCTAATAATGATAGTGATTGAAAATTAATGGATTCCTTAAATGTTGGAACAATTGTTTCGCCTAGCGTCAGTTCTTTATTTAAAAATTTGATTATAGAAGTTTTTCCACTATTGTCTATCCCAGTAAATAATATTTTCCTTTTTCCATTTATTTTTCACTTCTCATGTTTCTTTCATTTCGATTTAATCTCTGCTACTCGATCTCTCAGAGATATGATTTCTCTATCCCCTTTAGGATAATCATTTTCATTTTTAACACTATTATTTACTAAAATTAGTCTGTTATTAATTCCCCATTTTTCCCTATTTCTTTTTCATACTTCTCTATAAGACTTTTAATAAACAATTTGATCTCTCTAAATATTCTAGGTTGCTTAATTTTTAATTCCTTTTTTAATTTTTTAAAGCTATGTTGAAGATCGAGTGAACCATCGTTAAATATCCACTGCCCTAGTTTATTATAAATATCATCTAAAATAATTGCTGATTTTCCTTTAAATTTAATTTTTTCAATTTCTTCATGTTCTAAAATTGTAGCAAAAATAGATCCTATTTGCCACATGAAAAAGTCTTTTATAGGTGCATTATGATTAATGAGGAAATCTTGTGCCGAATCCTCCATCTTCTGGATCTGCTCAATATTATACTCCTTCATCAACATGTTAATGTCATCTAATAACCATTTGAAAAAGGAAATGTGAGATTTGAAACTTAGTTCATTAATTGCTTTAACTAACTCAAGTAATTCTCGAAGTGGTACATTAATATTATGAGGAGGATCATTTCGAAATAAATTAAGACACATTACATAAAAAAGCATTCTAGATGTATCAATTAATTGTATAAAAAGAGAAAGTTGATTTTCTTCTCCAGTGTATTGTTTCTTATTATTCATCACTAAATTAATATCTTTCAAACCTAGTAAAATTCCATTTCCTAAGAATTTACTTACAACATATATTTTACTTTTGAACGCTTCCAATTGTGAATTCTTTTTGTTTAGTTCTAACGCTTCATTAATGAAACTCTTCTGCTCTTGCTCAGAAAATCCTTGTAATTGTCTAAAAATCTTCAAATCATTGCCGATAGCGTAGGAATTTCTAATAGATTCTTTTATATCAGGTTTGATGCGAGAATGGCTCATTACAAAATCCCAAAACTGCTTTATATCGTCATAATACAAGCGATACATTGTCATTTTATCCTTATAGACAGCATCAACCATTATAGCCAACCAATGCACTACCAACCCAAGATTTGATTTAAGATCACAGTTTTGATTTGATACCAGATAATTCATGAATACCCAAAAACTAGAATAGACTCCTGTTTTTGGACGATAAATCACCATGGTGGAATCACATTTGGGACAAGGATTGGATATTCGCAGATAGAACTCGTGTGAGGAAATGGTAGTGGAAAGCCCTTCAGGCACTTTAAAACTACCTCTTAAAAAGAATTTATCTTCCAATTTTTTTCCGCAATTGCATTTCAATTGAAGTCCTTTTGGAATTCCTGCTATAAGAAGGGGTTGCACCTCAGAGTTCTTGGTAATGGGATTTGCTTCTACATAGTTGCTTTTAATAAAGAAGAATTTTAATAGATACCAGTATTCTCTTCTCTCCATAATACATGTACTTGCAGTCTCATATTTTTTAATAGTATTCGTAATAGTTTTTATTGAGCTGGAACCAGGATTAATATACAATTCAACATCCGAAGCATAAATGATATTATCATTCTTCCAAAATTCCAACGGAACCTCTATAGGAACACCCACTTCCGAGAATATGCCTCCCGCTAAAGAATTCATTTGATCACGCGAATAAAATTGAGCACCACATCTTTTACACTTATTACTTCCTGAAGGAAATGGTGCTCCGCAGATTCCACAATTAGATGGATTCATCTTTTTAATCTCCTTTTTCTTTTTTAGTTTAAAAAAAAATTTTTAATTCTTTAGATTAAAATCTCATTAAACGAAATTTTGTCTCTAATAAGTAATATTCGAAATAATATTTAAGATTGTTTCAAATCGCTATTATATAAATCAACTAAAAAAATCCTTGTCTTTAGAAGTTATTTATTAACTTCGATATTTAACTCTTTCTTGAGACCACTAATAGGCCAGAAGGTGAGCGAGCATAATTCAATCCCCAACGATTTAAAATCCCGAATGTCTTCAATTTTAAGCGGGAATGTGTGCCGCACCAATGGGAGGTCACATTCGAGTTGGATTAGAAGATAATATCCGAATGCCAAATAGGGAATTAGCAAAAGGAAGTTGGGAACAAGTCAAATGGGCTGTTAAAGTTGCTAAACTCGAAGGGCGTGAAATAGCCACGCCAGATGAAGCTTTGATTTGAAGCACTCGATTTACTTCATCAGGATTTGAAACTAATACATCAATTTTCAAAAATGGATTCTGAATTTACATTCTCCACCACTAAACATGCATCAATTTAAATTTAAAATCTTATGCTAATAAAACAATTCATGAGACGTTTTTTAAGGAGTTTATAGATGTCTTTCCATGAGGTTATTCTGATGTGATTAGAAGACCGGACCTAGGCGGTCAAGTCCGCCTAGCCTTGATCTTGAAATTCTACAGATTTACAAGAGATTGCTACTAAATTTACAATCAAAAATCATAAAAACTTATGCAATTCAACATATTATGATATTAAAACCATTTTTTCAACGCAAATACTCCAAGCTTCCGCAGATTTCATATTTGGTTTTCATAAAATTTATAAAAAATTTATAATTTACTACCTTAAAAAAGTTTTTTTTGTCAATAAAAAAATTTAAAAAAAACATAATAAATAAATTTTTGAGTAAGAAACAAATTGGAGTTAAAGACAGCATCAAAAAACCTTAACGAGAAGAACATTGTAGCGGATTTAAAAGACACAGAACAAGAAAAAGAAAATAGTACAATTTGGCTGGAAAGAAAATCTTTTCGCATTGCGTTAATGAGCACTTTTACGGCATTATCCGTAGTTTTGGGTTATTTATTGGTCTATCTCCCGAATATTGAACTTTTTTGTTTGATGATATTTCTTTCAGGCTTTGTACTAAATCGTAGAGATGGCACCATTATAGGATTAATGAGTTCATTTATTTTTGTCTTTTTCAATCCCATGGGGTCATCATCTTTACCATTATTAAGTTGTCAATTGGCTTTTTATGCGTTTGATGGCTTCATGGGTGGAGTTACGAGTGATTTTCTAAAGAAGCGGGATTTTTATAAGCCCGCTGAAGACTTGTATGTACCAAAAACGATGATATTATTTGGGATTATAGGTGCTACATTGACTTTTATATATGACGTGTTTTCAACGATTGTTATTGCCTTAACTGATTTTGGGACGATACAAGCTTTTGTACCATATTACATTTCTGGTTTAGTGTTTACAACGATACATCTTATAGGAAACACTTTAGGATTCGTCTTCATTTTACCTGGATTAATCCAATTGATATATAAATTATTGGATTGAATTTTCATTTTTAGCATGAAAATTTCTGCATGGAAAAGAGATTAAAATGTAGGATTTATACTCCATGATTTCATTCGTTTACTAGCTGTTTTTATAAGTCTTTTAAAATATCTTTTAAGAACTAAGAAATGAGCATATTGAAAGTGTTTTCACTTTCTCCAAGGTATATCTTAAAAATGAATTGAATCGAAGAGGATATTATTTCTACTTTATTTCAGTAAGGATGTTAATTTTTCCACCAGCTGCCTCGATCTTTTGAATCGCTCTTTCTGAGGCTTTCTTAACAGTCATGTTTATTTTTTTTGTAACTTGTCCTCTTCCCAGGATTTTTTGGATGTTAATGTCATTTAAGTTGATTTCATAAGTATTGCCAGATTTGGTAGCTTTGTTGTCCTGTACCAAGTTATCAATTTTTAAATCCAAGTCTTTAACATTTAGAGCGTTAATTTTATAAATACGGACGATATCTTGAGGTCTTTTAAAACCCTTTTTTCCCATTTTCCAATCTGGGTCAGGAAATCCAAGTTCCTTCTGTTTTAAGTAATAAGATTTCTTGCTTTTTTTCCATTGAGTAGTTTTACCTTTTCCTGCTCTTTGACCAGCTTTTCTATGCTGACCAACTTTACCATAACCAATGGTGCGAGTACCTCTTTTTTTCCTGATTTTTTTGGGGAATTTTCTCATTGTTTTAATCACCAACCTTGAATTATATCATTTTATTAATTATTGAATTGATATATTCTCCAACATTACCTAATGTTCCGCCTTCCTCGTAATGCTTTTTAATGCTTCCACGATGGCCTTTCCTTGGAGGATGTAAGCGAAAAACGGGTTTAAGTTTGTAGACGTCTTTTTCCTTATATTGTATTTCTCCTTTTAATAGCG
>JAUXAJ010000003.1 GCA_030620005.1 Promethearchaeota archaeon
TCACGGTTCTCTTCTTCCCATGAATCTAATTCATGGAGTATTTTTGGAAATTGTGAAACTGGAACGATTACTTCTGTCGAGGTTGCGTAGTAATCCGGACTTAGTAACGAAAATCCAAAGTGATAAACTTGCCAATGGCCCTGTTCTCCGTAATACCAGTCGGTTATATTTCCCTCCTCCGCACTTGGTCCTAATTCTCTGGTTGAATATTTTCTTGCTATATTCTCTAAAATCTCAGAGTTCCTTTCCAAAACTTTTTCGTCGAATGCCTCGTGAACATAAAATACGACACATCCTTTTATGTCTCCCTATGATTTGATAATGTGATCTGTCGTTATTCCCATGACTGCAGAAGGAGGAGTTAAGAAGAAGTCATATATCCCTAAATCTTTTGACCATCCCATCTTGTACATTTCTTGAACCATATCTCGACATTTTTCATATCCATTTTCCTTTATAAAAAATGTTTTTCCCGAAAAATAAGATGGTTTCGGATATATTTTCATGGTAGCCTTGGTTTTCACGCCCATAGTTCCATTATCTCCAAGAAAAATTCCCATCATATCAGGCCCTAGTCCAAGTCGAACAAATGGCTTTTTTACATGCCTGCTTTCTTGAGAACCAAAAGTAATAGCTTCGCCTGTCCCTAAAACCACCTCTAATCCAACACAATTCTCAGTACATTTTCCGTATTTTGCACAGCCGCCACCGCCTCCCGAATGGTGAGATAAACCCCCTCCAATAGCGGCACACAATCCTGATCCGGGACCCATGTTTCCTGTATAAAAACCCTTATCAAAAAGAACTGCATTGAGTCGTGACCAATTTATTCCGCATTGTACCGTTACTGTATGGTTTTCCTCGTCAATATCTAATATTTTGTCCATTCTTGTTAAATCAAGAACGACCGTATCTTCACTTACAGGCTTGCTACCGCCCATTATTCCACATCCCCCTCCTCTGGGTAGTATTGGTGTTTTGTATTCATTGGCAACCTTAATAATTTCAATCACGTGTTCCGTTGATTCAGGACGAACCACTATTTGAGGAATTATTTCAGGAAGACAAGGATCTATGCCTCTTGAATACGCTACGCATATGTAATCTTTATCAGTACAATACTTATTGCCAACTATATTTGCTAATTCATCGAATAAAGCCATAATTTTTTTCCCATAATCTAAGTTTTTTAATCTTAATAATATTTTAATATGAAATTTTTATTCTATTATTTGCTTTTTATATAACCCTTTTCATAAAACCAATCGATTTGTTCCTTAATAGCAACACGAATGTTTGTTTTTGGCATGTTTAACTCCGTCCAAGCTTTAGTAGAATCAAAAACTCGATGTTTAGCAGCCGCTACACTCTCTAATGGCGTTTTAGGGTCTTCGTGCTTGATTTTACATGAAACAAATTCATCGAAGAACGCAAATGCTTTCGCTAATATTTTAGGAAAGGCAAGACTTGGAGCCTTTTTTCCAGCAACATCTGCAATTAAACGCAGGAAATCCCTGAACGCCATGTTTTTGTTTCCCGCAATGTATCGTTCACCCCTTTTTCCTTTCTCTATTGCTAAAACATGAGCCATCGCAACATCTTTAACGGAAACTATGTTCATGCTCGAATCAACAAATCCGGGTATTTTTCCATTCACGAAATCCTTGATGATCCTCCCCGTGGGTGTGGGCTTAATATCGTGAGGGCCAATGGGAGTTGTTGGCAATATGGTACAAGTGGGAAGACCTTTTTTGTCCCATTTTAACGCTACTAATTCTCCTAAATATTTTGACCTCTTATAGTGTCCAGGCATTTCTTCTTTAGTTGCGAAAAGTTTTTCGTTTCCAATTGAACCGTCTTTAGGCATTCCTATGGCGCTTTCTGAACTTGTAAAAACGACTCTTTTTATTCCCTTCTCTTCGGCTACTTTCATCAAATTGTCTGTTGCCCGTACATTTACATCGTACATTGCTTTTATCTTGTTAGGACCTGCCCAAAACCACATGGGTAAGAATGAGTATATTGCTCCAGCGTGAATAATGTAATTACAATCGTCCATTGCTCTACTTACTGATTTAGTGTCCCTTAAATCGCCATGAGCATAATCGATCGGAAGGCCCTCAAGTGATTGAAGGTTGGATGTTTTTCTAACGAATGCTTTAATTTCGTATTTTTTTTCTAGAGCTGCACGGACAATATTTGCTCCAATAAATCCATTCGCACCAGTAACTAAAATTTTTGACAAATTAGGTCACTTTCTATTTAAATAATTGTAATTAATAAAAGTATTTATTCTAATTATTTAAGTATTTAATTTATATCAATTTAAATGGGGTTTTTCCCGGCAAAATCTAATTCCTTATAAAATTTAAAACTATCAACTCAGAAGGGTTCGTAATTGGAGGAGAAAAAAAAGTAGTTATATTAGTTATTATTAGTCGGGAAGATCCTATTTAAATGAATATTAAAACGTTCAACCTCATCTTTTTTCGCCTTCTTTTTCTTGATGGAGTTTCAAGACTTTTCGCTTCATTTCCTTGTAATATTCACCTTCAAGCGGATTAATCATTTGACTTAATAAAATTAATAAAACAATAGCCATTGGCACCGTGCTTAATATTATTTTTATACCAAATAAAGCTTCAATGGGTTGTTCTATCGCCGTTCCTACTTGATTATAATTGAAAGATAACAGTATTAAACTGACTACAATAGCTATAATTTGTCCTGCTGGCACGGTAAAAAGCGCGTTTATGGCCATGTGCATGGATTCCCTTCTTCTTCCAGTATTCAACTCGTCCACATCTATCACATCGCTCATGAAAGGTTGGCCGAGTAATCCCACGCCTGCTATAAATCCATTTAGCATGATGATGATGAAATAGACTTCGACAATACCGAAAATTAAATCAATAAAAAATAGAGAAAAAATCCCTACTAAACCAATCAGAGATGTAGTGATTATAATCCTCTTTATTTCAACTTTTTTACTGAAGTGTCTTATAATAGGAATTGAAAAGAAAAAAGAAAAGTAGTTTATACCACTAATTAATAATTCCCCATTATCAATTCCAAAAAGGTATCCATATATTCTTGAGTAATTGTTAATTAAAGTCCATGAACTTGCCACGCAAAAATTGAAAATAACAACACTCATGAAGCTCTTATTTTTAAAAGTTTGAACAAAATCGTTTTTGAAACTCACCTTACTGAATTCATGTAATTCATGTAATTCTACTCGTTCTTTAATAGTGTAAGAGACAATTATGAAACTTATGGCCGAGACTGCCCCCATTATTAAAGTTCCTACTCTAAAAAATTCCAATCCTAAATTAAATAGAAAAGGAGTGGCTATGACTGAAATTGCAGAACCAAATTGGCCAATAGTTATATATACGGAAATATTAGTGCGTTCTGTCGTGCTTTCAGTCATTTCCGGAGGTAATGAATTAAATGAAATACCGATTATCGTTATAAAAGTGTCATACATGAATAATACTATTAGTAATTGCAAAAATTTTATTTCTTGTCCCAAATACAAATCCCCGGGATAACTCCCTGGAAAAGGAATCCAAAATAAAACAAAACTTAAACCAAAAGGTATCGCACAATAACGTAAATAAGGAATTCTTCGTCCCAATCTATGTTTAGTTCGATCAGCGTAATAACCAAATATAAAATCGTTTAAAGCGTTGTAACCTACAAAAATAACATTCGCGATAATATATAATTCTAATCGTAGTCCAAAATATTGGGTGTAATATATGAACAAATACAGGCCTAGAACGCTTCCTAGATTGCCTATCCCGAACTGACCAAAGGTTAGACTAATTTTTTCTTTTCTTGATACCTTTCGTCCCCGTGCCAGTAATTCTGATAAATTATTATTTTTTTTTTCCGACAATGTGATTGTTATGTTGTTTTAAGATGGTGTTCTATGAATTTTTCATTGATTTTTATATCTTACAATGGTCAACTAAATAATAAAATATAAATAATCATAATCAAATATTATGAAAATAAGATTAATTGTTATATTTTTTGTAGAAGAATTTAATTTTTAAAAACATTCAATTATAACAGGTGTTAAACTAATCTTTTATAATTTTCTTACAAAAAATTTAACACTTAGTCGAAAATAATAAAAAATAAAAGTTTATGGAAAGTGGGCACTAATAAATTCATAACCATAGATATATCTTCCACCAATGTGAAAGTTGGATTAGTTTCTGATAAATTAAAATTAGATTCTACATCACTAAAAAGTCACGAATTAATAAACGAGGATGTTGATGGATTTGCGAAGCATTTTGATATGGAAGCTCTATGGAATAAGATCGTAATTTGTACAAATGAAGTATTGAAAAAAAATAAGTCTGAAGAGTTCGATATTATAGGCATTACATCTTGTGCTCAAAGAATGGCCGTAGTTTTTGTCGATAATACCGGTGAAGTAATTCTTGGCACCCCAAATATTGATATACGTGGAATAGATTCTGCTTACCTGATAGAAGACGAATTTTCAGAAGAAGATCTTTTTAATATTACTGGACATAGCCCCTCACTCTTGTTCGGTCTGGCGCGTTTATTGTGGTTTCAAGAAGAGGAGGAAGAGCTTTACGACAAGATGGGTAAAGTATTAACGCTGGATGATTGGATTGTTTATAGACTGACTGGAAAATTTTGTTCAGATCCCACTTCTGCCTCAGATACTCAACTTTTTGACGTGAGAAAAGGGGATTGGAGTTCTGAAATCATTGAAGCGTTCGATTTTAATATGGATTTATTCCCAGAAATCGTAGACACAGGAACTATCGTGGGTGATCTGCAATCTGAGTTATTTAGTCAACTTGGAATAACGCAGAAAAATGAGATTCCAGTTATAAAAACCGGTGGAGATACGCAGGCAACCCTATTAGGAATGGGTGTAATTAACGAAGGAAATATGGGACTCAGTTTAGACACTACAGCCCCTATTCACTTAATTGTAGATAAACCCACTCTCGATCCAAATTGTAATCATTGGCTCATACCCTATTCTGTTAAGGGAAAATGGATGATTGAAGCTAACGCGGGTAATACGGGAACTGCTTACGATTGGTTTAAAGAGTGCTTTTTAAAAAACTCAGATGAAGACCCAGACAGATTAATAGATATTTATCTGAAAAACCTGAAGTCTGATTCAGAAACATTTGCATTCTTAGGACCTGAAATAATGAATATCAAAGACCAAACATACATTAAGAGAGGGGTATTTGTTTTCCAGGCACCAAGCATTGTGGTGGAAGACCTTCCCAAAATAGAAAACTTTGCAAAATCCGTTATTGAAAACATTGGTTTTGGGTTATATGAGAACCATCAATTCTTAAGTAATTTTACCCCCTCAACTAATAAAACTTTTTGCGCGGGTGGATTGTCAAAATCAAATGAGTTTTGCAAAATCTTAGCAAATATTTTGGACACCGAAATTCAAGTTCCGCAATGTAGAGATTCTGCATTTATAGGATCTGTGATCAATGCATTAGTTGGCTTAAACCATTATCCAGACCATGAAACCATTATCAACGAACTTTTAAGTTTAGATACCTTTAAAGTCGATCCTTCAAGTGCTAATAGATACAAAAGCGTCTATAAAGAATGGAAGGGATTAAAGAATACGCTTGACAATCTATAAATTACCACTTTAAAATTTATAATTTAATAATACGAATATAAAAGTATTAAATAAAAAAAATCAGTAAATATAATATTGAAAAAGCGATAAGTTAATAGACGTAGACGCTTAAAACATTAAACGAGAGGGAATTCGAATGGTAAAAAAAAATATTGAATTTCACCCATCAAATTTACAACCCACAACAATTATATTATCCATTGGATAAAATAAAAGGCCAGGTGTCGCTTATTTACAGGGAGATGGAAGACATAAAGGTTAAAAAAATTTGAAGCAATACTTTCCGAAGGATGGTATCAAAAGGAAAGCGACGATACTAGTTATAAAACTTGGGTTTGGCATTCTAAAAGGCACAGCAGAGTACTTTTTTGTAAAAGCAGAATTCTCGCTCCCAATGAAACCATAGGGTTTGAATTTGAAATGAACGTGCCTAAAAAGTGGAAGCCAAAAATTAAGCGAAGAAAATATAGCAGATGGCAATTTAATATATTTTTCTCCCACAAGACTCGTCTTAAATCTCGTCGGGCGGGTAGTTTTTTACTGCCCATAGAATATGGTCTTCAGGCTTGAAAAAATTTTTTCTATATTCTTAATGGTAAAAAAATTGTCTATTGATTCTTTAAAATCTGATAAAAAACTTCAAAATTTACTGATAATAGTATAAAGATTAAAAAGAATAAGTTAAAGAATTTTTTTTTTAAAATAAATTCATATAACTTTAATAATTAATTAAAATTAATTTATCGATATAAAATTTGAAAAAATTGGTAAATAATGTCTAAATTTGAAAAAATTGAAGATTGCCTTTTGGAAATTGAGAATCGGTACAATTCCTCAGAGAAAACTAGAAAAAAATTAGCGAATTACAATGACCCCATTCAAATAACGTTCTTAGACACGAATAGGAAAGTTCTTCTTCTAATTAATAAGGATCAAGGTATTGAGGTAAAGGACAATACAGGTGACGATACGTCTCCAGTGAAAATTGATTTCTCAACTGAACAAGCAATGATAGACCTATTCAATAAAACCATTGGAGCAGTAAAAGCTTATTCTTCAGGCAAGATTAAAATTGTTGAAGGTAAAGTGAGGAATTTAATGAAGCTTAGAAGCATCATGTTTTAATTAAATTCCGATTATTTTTTTTATCTTTTTTTTAAAAAATTGTGTTTATTACTCAAAATGTTAAAAAATAGGAAAATGTGTGAAATAAATAAAAAGTGATCACAAATGATGAAAGCATTCATAACTGCAAGCATGTCTGAGGAAAGTTTAAAAGAATTAAAAAAACATGTGGAAATTACCTATGAACCTTGGAGACAAACAAAAGAACTATATTTTGACGTCGAAGAGCTCCTTGAAAAGTTAAATGGCTACGACATTTTTGTGACTGAAGCGGATGATTTGAAAAAGGCAGAATTTTTTGAAAAATCCAATGTGAAACTGGTCATATCTTGCAGGGGAGACCCTTTTAATGTTGATTTAGAAGCTGCCACAAAAAATAATATACCCGTATTAAATACTCCGCTCAGGAATGTTGATGCTGTTGCTGAATTAACTATAGGATTAATGATTTCTTTAGCGCGGAATTTACAAAAAATAGATCGAGTTTTGCATTCGGAAGAGTTTGAAATAATAGAATTTGAAGATTATGTTGAATACTTAAATGAATTTGTAGGATTTGAATTAAAGGGAAAAACGGTAGGGTTCATTGGGTTTGGTCAAATCGGTAGGCGAGTGGCAGATAGACTAATACCTTTTGAGACTAATTTTCTAATATACGATCCATATGTACTTGAAGGGAAAGTAAAAGAATATGGAAAAATAGTTGACCTCGATTTTCTAATGCGTGAATCTGATATTATAACCATTCATGCACACGCTACGGACGAAAATGACAAACTCATTAACGAAGATCGCATTAACATGATGAAAAAAACGGCGTGCTTGATAAATACATCGAAAGGAAGCATAGTAGATTACGAAGCATTGCACGAAGCATTAGAAGAAAAGCGTATTGCAGGAGCTGCGTTAGATGTGTTCCCAATGGAACCTGTAGATGAAGACAACGAATTTTTAGAATTGGAAAATGTAATAGTTACTCCTCACATAGGAGGAAATACTGATGAAGTAGTTATTCGACAATCTGAACTGCTAGTTGAAGACATAAAAATATGGTTAAGTAATAAAGCTCCTAAACACGTGTTAAATCCAGAAGTTTTTAAGAATGGCACATCTAAAACAATTATGACTAACGAAAACATATATGAATTGAAGTGCAAGATTTTAGAAACTTGCCTGAAATTACTAAAAGATGGGCATATAATAGGGTCTGCGGGCAATGTAAGTGTAAGAGTGAAAGATGACGATAAAGAAATCGTTTTAATCACTCCAAGCGGCGTAAATTATGTGGAAATGCAACCGGATGATATCCTCATTTTAAACATGGACGGAAAAGTAATTGAGGGGGATAGAAATCCGTCAGTTGAGAAAAATTTACACATAGGTATATATAAATCTCGAGAGGACGTGAGTGCGATCATTCACTCTCACGGCATTTATTCGACAATATTAAGCATTCTTGATTTAACGTTACCTCCAGTCATTGAAGAATTAGTTCCCTATGTGGGAGGTGAAATCATTTGCGCTGAATATGGAGAAGCTGGTAGTCCTGAATTAGCTGCTAATGTAATTAACAGCTTGGGAGAAAAAAACGCGCTTCTCTTACCAAATCATGGTAATTTATGTTGTGGAAGCCATTTAGAAGGAGCGTATTCCGTTTTAGAATACCTTGAAAGAGGTTCTAAAATCTATTACATGGCAAAGTTAATTAAAGAGCCTAACCTCCTCCCAGAAGATACTGTTGAGTTTGAGGAAGAAATCTTTGAGATTTTTAAAGAATCCAAAAAAATTTAGTTTTTTTAAAAAAAATTCTTTTTTTAACGCTTATTTTGAAAAATGTGAATGATTTAATAACTATTAAGGAAAAATTTAAATTCAATTAAATGGTTTAAAATTCTCATATCTGGTTAACAATTCTCATATCTGGTTGCGACACTTCAGCAAAGCAAAGTAAGTGCCAGGAGGTTCACCGAAGGATACATGTTTAACGGTGGCACTTAATTAGCGGTGCGAATTGCGCGCAACCTGGTGGTGTGCAATGAAATTAGGACTCGATGTGAGTAGCGATAAACGAGAAGTAGGCTCAAAAGCTGTTCATGATTTTTTAAAAAACAATCAACCGATGTTTTAGCTTCACGGGCACATTCACGAAAGCCCATGTGTTTCAGGAAGTGGTATTCAATCCCGGATAAAACAATAAGCATTCAACCTGAACAATCTGCCTATAACGAGTGTTTTTTAAATTATGTATTGATTGATTTAAAAACCAATTCGTTTGAAAAATTTGAAGTAATGAGAAAGGAGTAGAAAAAATTTTCATTAAATATTGTCTAAAAAGTTTCGAACTTTTTTTTCTACAGACGCGTTAATTCGTCAGCAAAATTATCAAACATGTCAATATTTCCATCCCAATTACGAAACAACTCTTCTCCATATAATTGGAAGAATTTTGTAGCAATCTTTTCTAATTCTCCTAATGCTTTTTTTTCTTTTTTACCCGGTGCTGAAGAACCAATAAATATGAAGCTATTTTTTTTATACAAACTGAACCGCTTGTTGCTCATTTCAAAATTATTTAATCCACCAGTAGCAATTTCTTGAGCAAAAGAGTTTATCGCGCTCATGATCATGCCAAAAAATTGTTCTTTCAATGATTCATCGTAAACTCTACTAAATACGACTGTTCCCGCTTCTGTAATAATCCAAATGTCTCGTAATATTCTAACCAAGTATTCATACCAAATTTCTTTTTTAAATATATAATAATGACATTTTTATTTATTTTTTATGTATCAACAGAATTATAATTTTTATCTTTATTTAAAAAAAAGATCTAAATAACTTTGCGAATTATATTTATTAGATTAATAAATTCACGTTTGTAAAATTGAAAAAAGAATTAAATTTAGCAAATAAAGTTGTAAAGGAAGCCTTTAAAATCCCCGAATGGTTTAAAGAGAGAGGGTTCGAATTTTTTAAAAAACAAGATAGTACTCCAGTAACATTAGCAGATTTAGCGACTCAAATATTCATTATATCTGAATTAAAAAGAGAATTTCCCGATGATAGTATTATCGCCGAAGAAGAGGGCTCTCTAATTGATAAAAACTCAGAAAAAATAATTAGAAAGTGTTTTGAAGACTTAGGTATTAAAGTACAAAATATTAAAGACTTGGTCAATTATAGAGGTAGACCTTCTGAACGACAATGGTCTGTAGATCCTATAGATGGTACTCAAGGTTTTGTGGAAGGTCTATCATATGCGGTTGGCATTGGATTCATGAGAAAATCGGATCCAAAAAGTTGTGCTATAGCTGTACCAAATTATGATGAAAACGGTTTGGCGATTTTTACAGCAGAAAAAGGTCAAGGAGCAAAAGCCTCTTACGGAGAAAAAATTTTCAAGCCCATACATGTAAGCAAACAAAATGAAATAAAAAAGGTACGAATGTGCCATTCATTGCATTATAACTTGCCTTGGGTCATTGAATTTTCAGAAAAAGCAGGAATTAATGATATAGTTCAAAAAGATAGCATGTTAAAGTATTGCATGGTTGCTGATGGAAGCGTTGATTTGTACATAAAACCGTTAAAACCCAATCACGCTTTTACTTGGGATTACATGCCGGGAGATTTATTAGTTAGAGAAGCAGGAGGAAAAGTAACAGATTTGAATAACGAACCCCTAAAGTATGAAGGAGAAGAATGCATTTGGACTGCTCCAGGCATCGTTTCCTCCAATGGAATTCTACACGAAAAAGTTATAGATTCTCTTAAAAATTTCAATTATGATTATTAATATTTTAAAAAGTTAATTCTACATGGTATGGATTCCTTAGATAAGAAAGAAATTGATGTTGAATTTATCGCTGAAAAAGCATTAAATGATAAAAAAATACTAACAGAATTATTAGAAGGAATCTTGTTCAAAAAGGATACTATAAGGTTCAATAGTCATAAGTTCTTACTATTAATTAGTGAAATCACCCTAAAGAATTGTATTCTAAATGGGATTACTTCGCAGACTTATTAACCAGAAAAAAAAACTTCCAAAAATTTATTGCAATCTATATTTTGGCATGCTTAACGAGAATTGATAGGAACAATAAGTTTGAGGAAATTTCCGATTTATATTTCAGTCAAATTGATGATAAAAGTGTAATGAAAGCTTCCCACTTGGCATTTAATCTAGAAAGATTGCTAAACTAAAACCTGAATTACAAATTGCAATAACAAGAATATTATAAAGCTCTAAATCATAGCAAAGTTTAGTATGCTTGTTTGCTTAACTTTTGGATTTTTCTCAAAATTAGCTAATTTAATGCCTACAAGTCTCACCTTTTTATTAAAATTTGAAAACTCTTTATAAAGTTCTAATATTACTTCCAATACCTTATCTTTGTCTTGTATTGGAAAAGGAACTGACTTTGCCCGTGTATATGTCACGAAACCTTCAAAACGAACCTTTAATGAAATCGTTTTGTAAAAAATATTATTCTTTACAACGGATTTGTGAAGTTTCTCGTTTATTTCTTCAAATTTTAATAAAATTTCGTTAAAATCATCAGTATCCTGGTAAAAAGTCCTTTCTTTACTTATTGACTTCCTATCTCCGTGAAATTCCTTTACTTCTCGGGCGTCTTTGCCATTAACGATGTCATGAACCCATTTTCCGTTTTTTCCAAAGAGTTCAATCATTTTATATAAAGGAGTGTTAATAATGTCTCCAATTGTTTTAATTCCTTTTTTATTGTAATAAATCTTGGATTTTTTTCCTATCCCAGGAATACGTGTTATATCCATATCTTGTAAAAATTCAGTAATCTCTTCGGGTCTCACTATGGTAATTGCATTTGGCTTTCGGACATCTGAAGCTATTTTTGCAATTGATTTGGTTGAAGAACAGCCGATTGAGACGGTAATTCCTACTTCTTCTAGAACTTCTAGTTGCATTTTTTTACAAAGAAGTTTTACTTTCTCGTAATTTTCACAAACATGAGAAATATCTAAATAGGCTTCATCGATTCCGACTTGTTCGAAAATTGGAGAGTATTGGTTTAAAATGTTCATGACTTCTTTCGAAGCATTGAAATACTTTTTTGAATGGGGTCGCAGGTAAATTCCAAGTGGACAATTTTTATATGCTCGTGAAATTGGCATGCCTGAATGTAGACCAAATATTCTTGCTTCATAAGAACAAGTAGAAACGACTCCTCGTCCCCTTCCCTCCATTGGATCTACTCCTATTATAACTGGTTTTCCCTTGTATTCTGGATTATCTCTGATTTCAACCGATGCAAAGAAACAATCTAAATCACAGTGGAGAATGATCCGATTCATTTTTATAAATTATGAGTTAAAAATTAAATCATTTAATAACACTGAATAAAAATTTTTAACATATATAAAAAAATAGAGTATCATGAATTTTAATAAAAAATATTTTTCATTTGAAGGACATTAAAATATAATATCTATTTTTTTTAATAATCATGAGATCTCCTTTCTAATGGAAGTTATTAACGAACCGCATCTTAGATCTGAAGTAGTAATAGGTTCAAATAAAATACATGTAAGAGGCTTAGCACAAGCAGGAGAAGGCAATGTAAGTGTCAGGGTACCAAATAATGACGAGATTTTTATCACACCAACTTTTAATCAATATGAACATCTAAGAAAGGAAGATATAGTTCACATGAAATTCGACGGTACTAATTTGAGTAAAGGTAGGAAAGCTTCTTCGGAATAACGATCTCAAGTTAAAATGGCTGAACTAGTAGAAAAACTGGCGTGGATTCATTAAGGCGCAACTCAAATGGGAGATATTCATATAATTTCTGATAAGTCTTGTCCAATGTTTATTGATGACTTTGAAGAAAAGTTTACGACTCATACAGAAGTCGTATCGAAATGCGATTAATTCAAGAACAAGGTATATTTTTAACAAATTTTGAATTAATTCAAAATATGACAATTGATAAAATAGATCAAATTCGAATGCAAGTCGTCCGAGGTGCACAAGAAATTTACGCTAAAGGGTTAGTAGAAGATGGAGAAGGGAATGTCAGCGTACGAATAAACAAGAATGAAATCATGGTTACTCCAACGTCTACAAAATATAATCTAATGACTCCAGAAAAGATGGTTCACATGGATTTAGATGGAAACGTTATGGGATCAAGCAAAATTCCTTCAACAGAAGTCAAGATGCATCTAGCTGTATACAAAGATAGACCAAAGGTTTCATGTGTTATTCACGATCATTCTACTTATGTTACCATACTTTCAGTTTTAAGAAAAAATATTCCCATATTAATGGAACAACAGGTTATTTTTCTTGGAGGAGAAATACAATGTACTGAAATTACAGAAGCTCATACCGATGAAATGGGTTCAAGCGCATTAAAGGCCCTAGATAGAAACAATGCTGCAATTTTAGCAAATCATGGTGCAATTATATGTGGAAAGTCTGTTGATCATGCTGTAAGATTTGCAATAATCCTAGAAAAACTTGCAAAAATCTATTGGGGTGCTTTACAAGTTGGAGAACCGTTAAAGATACCCGAAGAAAACTTATTGGAACATAAAAAAATGTTTAATAGTCTTTTTGCGTCTTATCCAAGAAGAATGCGAAAAATAAAATTTTAAATTCTATAATTTTCAAATGTTCCATATTAAAAAAAAAAAAAAGAGTTGATATAATAACATGGATAAAAACTTGGATTTTGATGTTCCAAAATATAAAATATTTGATTATCATCGACACATTTCTACTTTAAATGGTTTCGAAGACAATTTAAAAAAGTTCAATATTGGTAGATTTTGCTTGATGCCAACAATGATAGAAAACGATTTTCAAAACATACCTTCATTCATCGAGAAAGTTAAGCCATATCACATAAAGTATAAAGAACAAGCAGTAATATTCGGGGCTTTAAATTTCTCTAAGGACATTGAATATAATTTAAATCTTTTAAAACAACAACAACAAGAATTAGCCATAAAAGGCATTAAAATTCATCCAGAACAAGGTTTTAAGCTTGAGAAACAATTATTAACACCCTATTTTAATGCAATTACTGAAGTTTTAGGTCGTAACATTCCAGTGTATATTCACATGGATTGGCCTTTAATTGAAGAGAAAGGTTATGCTCCCTTTTCCAATAAAGAGACGTTCGATAAAGTCGCTTCCTTTTTTCCAGATTTTAAATTTATTATGGGGCACGCTGGTGGTTCGGGGCAATATCGAAATGTATGGAAAACTTGTAAAAAATTTCCTAATGTCTTTATCGAGACTTCGATGGGTCCGTCAACATCGCCTTTAGAAGAAGTCGTGCAGAAAATTGGTCCAGAAAGAGTTTTATTCGGAAGTAATTATCCTCATTGCGGTACGAGCGTTGAACTCGTAAAAATCCTGTGCTTACACGATGTTTCCGATGCTGATAAAAAAACCATTTTAGAATCAAACTGGGAGGTGCTTTTCGCGAGATGATTGTTTACGAAGACGAGGAGTACTTGCTTTGGGACGCTCACACGCACTTTTCGAATCTTGTTTCGAAACCATTCAAATTTTTACTAAAAAGTTTAAGCATTAAAGAGATAATGGATTTTGTTTTTGCAAGTTGGACCGAAGCCAAGAAAGATTCCAAAAATCGGCTCGAACGAAACATCAATCTTTACAAGTTAGTTTTAGATTATTATAACATTGACAAGGCAATTCAGTTACCCGTTTTTAAATTAGACAGAAAATTCAGTTATCGAATGAACGAGATGTTTCAGGAGAGAATTTTCGGATTTGGCTATATAGCTCCAAGAGCAAAAAGTTTAGAAGAAGACCTACAAGAAATAGTGGAAAAAAAAGTTCTTGGGATAAAAATACACCCCTCATTTGGAAAATTTACTTTTAAAGCGTGTCAGGACGAATTAACTAATATTTTTCAATTCTGTGCCGAAAACAAGATAATTGTTCTTTCTCACACTGGAAGCCATTCTGAAATCAAAAATTTGGTTCCAATTCTTAAAAAATGCGATGAGACGAGGTTCATAATTGCCCATTCAGGACTTTGCCCTCAAGTGAATGATGCAATACAAGTCGCTAAGAACTATTCAAATATTTATTTAGAAATGTCGGGCAATCCATATACATATAAATTCATGGAAGCCATTAAGTCTTCAGACATCGGAGTGGAAAGAGTATTATTTGGAACGGATTTACCAAGTTTAAACCCTCGAGTAGAGATTGAGAAGGTGTTAGCACTTGATATTTCCGTAGACGAGAGAAGGTTGATTTTTTCAGGAAATCTTCAAAAATTGATGAAAAATACGAAATTAAAAGTTTAAACACGCTTCAACTGCTAACCAAAATAATTTTTCTCTGAGAAGTATTTTTTTCGAATGAAATACTACTCGGGATTACGGTAGCGTTAGCTTATTTAATTCCCTGTCTATTATTTGTCCACATCAGATTTAAAACTAGAGATGTATAATTATTTTTTTTTATTTTATTTGTGTTTGTTTTTAAATTTCTAATAATGAAACTAATGCTTTTGAGCATCCTTAAATTATTTGTTTAATTTATTTTTTTACTTAAGAATTCAGATTTGATGAAAGGATGGAATTAGGTATAAGTAGTTTAGGAAATCTCGTGGAACTTGCGTTAACAAAAAAATATACGAGAATGATAGATTTATTGTTAGATGCTACAGAAGCGTGTCTTAAGTTTGCGGAAGAAGAAAAAGACGTTAAAGTTTGTGAAATAGTGTTAGATCCGCCAGAGATACATGAAAACGAATATAGACAAAAATTCGTTGATTTATGTAATTCGTTTTCAATTAAAAAATCCATTCACGGTCCTTTTATTGATATAACTCTGTGTTCTCATAATGCTTTTCTCTCTAAAGCGTCAGTGGAAGCATACATAGAGTCGGCTAAAATTTGTGACGAAATTAATGCCCATCTATTAACGATCCATCCAGGTCTGCCAAATTATCTTTCAAGATTTGTAAAAGGTTTTAACGTGAAGAGATTAATTGAAGCGACCAATGCTTTATTAGACGCTACTTCTAAATTAAAAACGACCGTCTGCATTGAAAACATGCCAAGTTCAACTAATTTTTTTTTAAAAGTAAAAGAAATTGACGATTTTTTTACCGTAATGAATAGGAACGATCTCTTTATAACCTACGATACATCTCACGCATGGACCTGCAATATGAATTTAGAATTATTTTGGGAAAAGTTCCACGATAAAATAAAAAATATTCATTTAGTTGATAACGCTGATAAAAAGTCTGATAACCATCCGGTGCTTGGAAGTGGAAAGGTTAATTTTCAAGAGATCTTTGACTTAGCCCGAAAATACAATTACGACGGTTCCATGATAATCGAATTATCTTTCGCCAAAGGGTTGGCTCAAAGCATAGATTTCATACAAAAATTTTTATATTAATATAAAATATAATAAAATATAATTTATTTTCAAAAAAATGGGTGTTGTACAATTCCAATAATTTCATTACAAATTTCAGATGACTTGTTGGAAAGGTTTGAGAAAGTTCGAAACTTGAGGGGGTTTAGCTCAAAAAGCGAGGCTTTACGGGGTTCCATTGTGAACTTTATAGAGACATACGAAAAATTCGACACTTTAAAAGGATACAAAATAATGACGATCAATTTAGTGCATCCTTTTAAGGAAGTAATTGTCAACCAGATTTCCGAACTGTATGTTCGATTTCATCAATTAATCAAGACGACAAGTGATTGGAGAATCGCTGATAAAAAGATTGAAGTTATTTTAGCCGTAGGAGAAGTTGGACTCATCAAGGATTTTTACATGAAGCTGGCAAATATCAAGGAAGTAAATTGTTCCATTCACGAATTGATCATAGAATAACTTATTCAAATTCAAATAAATCTAAGCGAAAAATCCACTTGCTCCGAAGGAAATTGAGTAAGTTTCCCAATACTTATGATATCGCATCCAGATTGAGTGTAACCCACAATGTTTTCGTCATTTATTCCACCAGACACTTCGATAAATACTTTATCCCGAAGACCATTCTTTTTAAGCAAATTAATAGCGTTCTCAACCTCTTTTGGGTTCATGTTGTCAAGCATAATGATATCCGCTCCGTTTTTTGCTGCAATTATAACATCATCTGGTTTTTCAATTTCTATCTCAATCTTCTTTGTAAAACTCGTCTTTTTCTTCACGTCCTTTAACATCCTTTCTAAGTCTCCATTGTAGTACTTCAAATGAGTATCTTTTAGCAAAACCATGTCGTCTAACGAAAACCGATGAGTGTCTCCCAATCCAAGTTCCACGGCTCTTTTGTCAAAAATTCGAAGTCCAGGAAGCGTTTTTCTTGTACACGCTATTTTCATATTTTTTCCAGATTCTTCAATAATTTTGACAAATTTCCTAACCGTTGATGTTATTGCACTCATGTGTGTAACGAGGTTAAGACTTACTCTTTCTCCTAGTAGGATATCCCTGGCCATTCCTTCCAACTCTAATATAATATCGCCTCTTTTAACTTCACTTCCATCTTTTTTTAGAAATCTTGAAGAGACATTTAAAATATCGAATAGAATCTTTAATTCCATGAGTCCAGAAATATATCCCTCGCTTTTAGCAACGATTTTTGCCGAAACATTGGCGTCTTCTGGGATAAAACTTGCAGTTACGTCTTGAAAATTGCAGTCTTCTTCGAGAAATTCGCGCAATTTTCTCTCGATTACGATTTTATTATAGCTCATTATTAATCCTTTATCATTGGTATTATTTTAAATTAATTATCGTTCATGGCTAATAAATCGATAATAACTCATTCCTTCAATAATCGGTGCCATTTTTTTTTAAGATTAAATAATTTTGTAATGTGAAGTATTACATGGAAAAAAATCCAACCTTAAAATCTAAAGTTGAATAACAAGTTTTTTTAATTTTTTTCTTTTATTATATTTTAAATATAAATGCAATTTCAAGTAATTAAACATGATAAATACTGAGAAATTTTTTATTAACAATAAAGAACTCAAGATAGAAGCAGAATATTTTCAATCGAGTAATAACGAGAAAACTCCAGCTGTTTTAATTTTTCACCCTCATCCGCAATTCTAAACGCATTTAAAGCTTTTAGAGCGTAATTTGGGGGTAACATGGACAATAATGTGGTTTCTGGAGTCTTTAAGAAATTAATTCAGAACGATATTACTTGTTTAAGATTTAATTTTAGAGCAGTTGGAAGATCTACTGGAAAACATTCCAGTGGAAGGGGAGAATTAAGCGATACTAAAGCGTGTGTTGATTTTCTGGTTGAAGAGAAGAAATGCGAAGAAATACTCTTATGTGGTTATTCCTATGGAGCGGCAATTGGATGTTCCGCCGTAAATCATTCTGATAACATCATTGGTTACGTTGCTATTTCGTTTCCTTGGGATTTTATGGGTCCGAAATATAAAAAGCTCTCACAATCTACAAAGCCAAAATTATTCATTCAAGGAGATAGAGACGATATCGCCAAGTATGATCAATTTCTCGAACATTTTGAGTTTTACAACGAACCAAAAGAATATAAAATAATTAACGGTGCAGACCACTTTTATCGGGGTTATGAAACGCTAGTGGCTGATAATGTGTTTGAATATTGTCAATCATTAACTTAAATATTGGGAAAAAGCCTTCTTAGAAGAAGCTTAATGCAAGGAACATGTTGTTCATGTTTTAAAAAAATTATATGCTTGAGAGTTGTTCCAAGTCCGCTTTGCTGTTTTCAACCGCCCAATCCGCAAGTTGATCGTAATATTTTTCTATATCGTTAGATTCCGGTAGCTTGGACAAAATCGATAAAATAAATTGAGTTTTATCCTTTGGTAACACGATATTTCTACAAATTATTAGGTCGTCAATACATTTTATTTTCATGCTAATTACTTGAGACAAATCCATTTCTTCTGCGGCTCTTAATGCAGCTTCACTCAATAATGAGCCCATAGCAGCTACAACTCTTTCATCGACATCTTCGTTTTTTTGAAACGATAAAAGTAAACCTGCACTTGTAGAAAATAAGGAAGCTCTAAAATTACCGTTCTCGTTTAGCTCCTTTAAAATCATATCCAACCTACTAACCATCTAGACGATCCTCTACTTTTTTTCTCTCATTATGTTTTGCCATGAATGATAAGATAAGAATAATATAATATGTTTTATATTTAACTTTAACTTAATTCAATCGTTTAAGTTATAATATTGGAATTTTAGATTTATAATATATGTCTTCAGTATATCCGCCTCATCAATTTCTAAAGTGATTATACTAGGTCTAGCAATGGGTTTTTTAAAGCCAAGCTTCTGAGGAGGTGGATTAGGTTGTGTAGGCGAGCCTGGATTTAAAATCAATGTATTGAATTTAGTCCCTTCTATCTTGCAGATATGTGTATGCCCGTGAATAAGAATGTGAAGCCCTTCACTTTTAAAAAAATCCTCGAAATTCTCGGGGGGTTCGTGAATTACTCCGATATTATACCTACCAATTGAAAATTTTAAAAACTTTTCCAAATTTCCAAATTTATCTAAATGTCCAGCAACGCATTTAGTAGGTGCAATTTTACCTAATTTTATTAGAAAAAACTCTTCGCAAACATCACCCGCGTGAATTATTTCATCGACATTCTTGAAAACTTGCCTTATGTGCTCGAGTAAACTTTTAATTTTGTTAGGGTCGTCCTTATCTGTTACATGCGTGTCTGAAATTATTCCTAATAATACCATTAAACACAAATCCTCTCTCAAGTTATTAAAGCTACAAAATAAATTAAAACTGCTAATAAAACATCAACGATAATCCTGACACACTTGTCCCCTGTAGACTCGTTGATGTTTTTCTCAGAAACAAAATAAGACTTAATGTCTTCTACGCCCACTTTTATACCCTCTTTAATTCTCTTAAATTGCCAAAAAAATAATGCAACGCTCATTATTAAAAGAGGGAAGTAAAGATATAAAGCTACTAAAACGAATTCGTTGCCTTGAAGAAAATTCCAGACTGCGTGAGCCGATATCAAGTTATTTAATGCGTGAGCAAAAATAACTGGAAAAATCCATTTCTTTCTCAATACTACTAGTGAAAGAATTATTCCAACAAAAATTGACTGAAAAAACCAAACGATTGGAAACCAAATTGGATAATTTGCGCTTATTGGGTTAAAAAAATATGCAAAATGACCAAATCCAAAATAGAGCGACGATATAGTTACCGCAGACATTTTTTGAAAACAATCGTGGCCTCTTTTTGCTAACAACCCTCTGGATATTGATTCCTCGTAAATAGAAACAGAAATTTGTATGATAACTACTGATATAATAAATATTGGGTAGCTCGCTTTTAAATAGGAATCCGTTGAATTCGAAGTTAATGCCTCCCCTATATATTCGAGCATTTCTGGAATCAACAAATAAGTGATAAAATCCAGGGGAATAAACACAATAAATAGAAGTAAAATACCGTATAAAAGTTGATATTTGAAGTTGGTTTTTGAAAATTTATATAGATTTAAATGACTCTTGTAAGGGCTAGGCAAACTTACATTCTTATTGTTCATCCCTTCTTGAGTTGTAAATAAAAAATTAGTCAAGAATAGCATTAATGGAATTGCAATGAGAATGAAAATTGCCCGTATTAAATAGTACAAGGTTCCATAAAGCGCCGAACTTTGATCGATAAGGGCAGGTAGCAAATATTTAGGAATTAGCATGAAGAAGAAAATCCCAAAAAAAATTATTAAAACTTCAAAAAAAAACGCAAATCTATCGTTAAAGATCTTTTTTTTATTACTCTGCCTCTGTTCCAACCTTAATTCTCTCAAAAAATTTAAACTTTTTATTAAAATGATTATTGAATCGTAAAATTAAAAGGTTTTCTGTTTTGCATTACTCAAATGCTTTTTAAATCTTCGCTGTTAGGGATGCCATTTCTCGCTCCTAATTCTTGAATGCACCTTCCTGCGACAAAATTTCCAATTTTCACATTCCTTTTTAAAACCTCAAATTTAATACTTGGATTTTGAACAAAACCACGAATGAATCCCGCAGAAAAAGCATCTCCCGCTCCCGTTGTATCAACCACATTATTAACCTTACTCGGTGGGATTAATTCTGAATTTTCCCTATTTATCAGTAAAGCTCCCTTTTTACCCATGGTTACAACAATGATTTTTATGCCCAAATTTAAAAGAGTCAATGCATTCTCTTTAACGATTATTTCTGTCAATTCTTGGCGTTTTATTTCCAGGAGAATTGCAAACTCTCTTTGTGAAAGTATGAAAATGTCAATTTTTTCGAGCAATGACCTGATATTATCGAGTCCTTGGTCAATTATTAACATTCCTGGATTTAAAATAATTACCATGTTGCTTTCTCTAGCAATCTTGGCAGCTTCAATGAAAGGCTCTAAATTTTTTAAGCTACTCAAGAAAATAACCTGAGACATTGTGATTTCTTCAGATTTAATGTCTTCCTTAGAGAGAACATTTGCTGCCCCGCTATGAGCGTATATTCGCCTATCTCCGTCTTTATTTAAAGCTACATAGGCCGAACCCGTGCCATGTTCTTTTGAATATTTTATTAAAGATGTATCTAGCGTAACTTTATTAAAATCACTTATAATTTTATTCCCAAATTCGTCGTTGAGACCTAATTTTCCAATAAAAGCTGTTTTTAGACCTAACTTCGCACATGCGTAAGCAGTATTGGCAGCAGCCCCTCCTGACAGCAATTTTAAATTTGATACAAACACTTCATCGTCCTCTAGAGGATGTCTTTCAACTTGAGCAACCATATCCACAAGAGCCGCTCCAATACAAATAACATCTATCTTTTTTGACATTTTTTTGCCTCTTTAATTAAAATTAAACGATCCTAATTCAGACTTGATTTCTAATTCGTTTTTATTCTTAAATGATGATTTTTCGCATCGTCCAATAACTTTTGAATCGACTTTATACTTTTTAGCAATGTTAGAAATGTTTTTTGCTATTGACTCATTGCAATATATTTCCATTCTATGACCCATGTTAAATACTTGATACATTTCTTTCCATTGGACTTCTGAGGATTGTTGAATAATCTCAAAAATCTTGGGAATTTTGAAAAAATCATTTTTAATATATTTTATCCCCCTTCCAAAGTTCATGCATTTAGTTTGACCTCCACCCGTGTTATGAATTATTCCGTGAATTTCAGACCTGTAATCTTTTAGTACTTCCATTAATATTGGGGCGTATGTTCTAGTGGGCGATAAAAGAGCCCTACCAATGGTTAAATTTTTATCTTTAATTTGATCCGTTAGTCTATTATTTCCAAAAAATATATACTTCTCGTTAATATTTTGATCGTAACATTCGGGATATTTACTGTAATATTCATGCGCGAGAGTGCCGTGCCTTGCTAATGTTAATCCATTGCTTCCAATTCCACTGTTGTATTCATCTTCGTAAGACGACTTTCCAAAACTCGCTAACCCAACTATTACATCGTCCTGCTTGATATTAATTGCGTTAATTACGTCGTCTTTTTTCATGGTCGTGAAAACAGAAGCAAACACCGATAGAGTTTTGACAAGATCTCCAATATCTTCGGTTTCGCCTCCACATGTGATAACCTTCAACCCTAAAGAAGATATTTTCTTGCTATAAGATTCGTATTCGTTAATAATTGTTGCTATTATTTCTCCTGAGATGAACTTACTATTTCTAGCGATCGTATTAGATAAAAAAACCCCCCCGGTCGCACCTACACACAAAATGTCATCGATGTTCATGACAATGGCATCTCTAACAATACCTCTAAAGACTGAAACATCGCCAGTTTCTTTGTAATACATGTATGCCAAACTTGATTTTGTTCCCGACCCGTCTTCGTGAAAAATAGAACAGTAATCATTCCTGCCGGCAATGTCTTTCACTATTTACAAAAGGCACCAGGAAAAAGGCCGTTATCGGTTGAATTTATATCGTCCTTGACAAACTATTTTTTAGAAGATACGCCAAATTTGGAGTAAAGGTTATTGTTTTCAGACATTTTTTCTTACAAATTGTATTTAGTTCTTAACTTTTTTACTAAGTTCTCAGTTTGTTCAGTTGCTTTACCAATATACGCATGAGGATCAAATAACTCATCTAATTCTTCTTTGGAGAACTTATCTTTAATTTTTTCGCTCTCAGTTAAGATTTCTTTTAAATGTTTATCATTCTCTCTCGCTTTAATGGCTGCTTGTCTCAATATTTCGTGACCTTCTTGCCTTCCTATTCCTTTATTGACTAATTCAACCATGATTTTTTCGGCTAAACAAGCACCTTTAGTAAGATTAAGGTTTTTCTCAATATTAATTTCGTTAAATTCGATATTTTTGAGATTGTGCGTTAATTCTTTTATCATGAAATCTAAAAATATAAAATTTTCAGCAAATATTACCCTTTCTGAAGCTGAGTTAGTAAGATCTCTCTCGTCCTCTAAGATTATGTTATCTAAAGCTGGAATCACGTTGGATTTAACAATTCTTGCTAAACTACAGATTCTTTCAGATTTGTGAGGGTTTCGCTTTTGCGGCATCGTGGAGCTACCAACCTGTTTTTTTTTAAATGGTTCAAACATTTCGGCAATTTCATTTCTTTGCAATATTCGATTTTCTCTAGAAATCTTTGCTAAAGTTTGACCAATTAAAGCTGTTAATAAAATTACTTCTGCGTGTCGATCTCGTTGTACTACTTGGTTTGCTATTAAAACAGGATTAAGACCCAATTCTCTCATCACAGCATTTTGTATTTCAATGCCTTTATCGCCAAAACTTGCCATTGTGCCAACTGCTCCTGACATTTTTCCATAGGAAATTCTCTTTATTGTTTCAGAAATTCTATCCATGTGCCTATTAATCTCATACGCCCATACTCCAAACCTCATTCCATAGGTAGTAGGTATCGCGTGCTGTCCATGAGTACGGCCAATACAAACGAGTCCTTTTTTCACTTCTGTTATTCTTACTAATTCTATTAACAATCCTCTCAATGAACTTTGAATGAATTCTAACGCTTCTCTTAATTGTAAAGCTATTGCTGTATCTTCGATATCGTAGCTCGTTGCTCCTAAATGAACGTACTTTCCAGCATCTCCTTTGCACTGTTCTGCTATAGCTTTTACCATTGCCATGAGATCGTGATGAATCTCTCTATCGATCTCTTTAACTCTTTCTATTTTTACATGGTTTAAATTAGCCCTTTTGCTTATTTCTTCAGCAGCTTCTTTGGGAATACTCCCAAGTTTTGCGTGAACCTTTGCCAAAACGGCTTCTACTTTCATCCAATTCTCTAATTTCTTTTCTTCAGTAAATAATTCAGCAATATCGGTTCGATAGCGAGTCTCAACTGGGTGAATAAATTTGTGCTCCATTTTCTTCAGGTTTTAAATTCTTTTATAAGGTTAAATTAAAAATTCATTTTCCCTTTATTAATTTATAAATTTGATTAATTATTTTCTTCAAGAAAGAATAATTCGGCAAAAAATATATCTTATATTATTTAAGATTAAATAATAAATCATTCTGATTAATTGAATCTATTTATTAATACATCGGCTCACTCCACGATACTTTGAATATCCCCAAAGTACAATTGTAATTGATATAAAGGATCATACTAATCTAAAAATAAGATCGCTTAAAGTGCTAGAAATCATGGTGTCATACATTAATTTTTATTTTTTTTATACTACTTAAAATCACTAGATCCTAATCCATGAGTAAGATCGGCTGTAATAGATTTATTAATCGATCAAAAGCAAATTAAAAATCCTTTAGTTTTAGAGAAATTATACGATCGTGTAAAAGAAGAATCATATAAAGGAATTCAAGAACGATCAGTAGAGATTCTTAAACTAATATAATACATGTAGCTCTTATTTATTTTATAAAACACTAGCGCTCGTCAACAATTGCATTATATAGTCGGCCACATCCTCAATAGCGTCTGAGATCGCCTCAATTATATCGATCGTGCTTCCAACAGTAAAAATAGTGAAACTATTCACCCTGTAATCCGTTTCTTGAAGACTTCTTCTTAATTTTATGTTTAAAAGGTCAATATCGTGTTCAAGTTTATTAATATTACGAGCGTAATCTTTTACATTCTTTCTCTCTTCTAATAAGTCAATGACTATTTTATCTAAAAATTCAACGCACTCAACAGTAGTTTTCATCATGTTCCTAACAAGGTTTATAGATACTTCACTGCTTTGATTCCAAAACTCGATGGGTATTGTATTTATCCTTCTAGCAACGCCACAAGCACAATTTGCTATACCGTCCATATCTTTAATTAAGTAAGCTAAATCTGTTCGGACGCTGGAGCTTAATTCACCTTTAGAGATGTCTTTTTGAATGTTTCTCCTTAATTCATCCGCTTCTCCTTCTATTAAATCTACATTGTGAAAATGATCGTGAGCACTTTCAATATTTTTCTCTATTAAAAGAATATCCATCCCAACATCAAGTTCTCTCACACACTCTTGAACTTTTTGGGCGTGTGCTATGGCCTTTTCAAGTACTAAAACAGCTGTTTTCTTCTTAAAATATTCTATTAATGATCCCAAATCTTTAGTTCACATGTATTTTCTTTTTCATTATTATTTTTATTATTATTCACTTTTATAATTATTTAGTATTTTAGGTATTTAGTAAAATCCAAATGAGATAAATCCAAAATACAATAATCCTGCAAATATACCGGCTATAGGAAGCGTTAGCACCCAATATATTGCCATTTTGCCTATTCCCTTGTAATCAACTTCTTTTTTTTGAGCTGCGTTCAATCCAATGATACTAAAAACGATCACGTGGCTATGACTGATAGGTAAGCCCAATATCGTGTTAATAGCAAGTATTAATGCTGAAGCGACTTGTAAAATAAAACCATCACTAGGGCGAGAATCTGTCATTTGACTAGCCAAATTTCGTATGACATATCTTCCTGCGAAATAAAGCCCAATAAATGCGAAAATGCCCACTAATACCTTAAAAAACCAGTATTCTTGTAAGGATAAAGAACCGTTGCTAAAAAGGGCGTACAATATTCCAAGGGCTTCTGCCGAATTTGCGCCCGTATATATAGATCCTGTGAACACTGCTCCCAATAAAGCCCACGCAAATTTCCTCTCTGAATCTTCAATTTGGTTCAATCCCTTCAATTTTGATAAAAATAATTTTGAAATGATTTTATATAAAACATAAGTTGTTAAAAAGCCAGCTAAGGGACTAACAAACCACGATCCCACCACGCTTAATAATTTATCCCAATTAAAAGCAGTTTCTGCATCAACACCTCCAATTACTAATATGTATACAATAACTACACCAAAAATCGAACCGAATAAAGAATGAGTTGATGATAATGGGATTCCGGCAAAACTACCTACGATTAACCAAAGAATGGAGCTTATCAAAACGCTTAATAACATGAAAACGGAATACTTAATCCCTGGTCCTAGCATGTTCTCGCCTACTGTATTTGCCACTTCTTCAGAGAGAAAAATTGTTCCAAAAGCAATTCCAACACCACCAATTATTAACACTACTTTAAATTTTAATGTTCCAACAGCAGCAAGTGGAGCTGTAGTTTCATCATTCGACCCTATAGCAAAAGAGAGAACGGTGGCAAGGGCGATTAATGAAGCAATTATGATGTTGCCTAGTTCAAATTCCATAAGTTTATACCCAAAAGCAATATTTATTTAAAGATTAAATATTTAGTCGAAAGGAACTGTATATATTCAGCAAAACTTTTAATATGATCTGCCAGCGTCATTATATCTTCAATAAACTCTTTTAAATACAGAAAAGTACGTGATATATAGTCCATATCATAATTCCAGAGCCGATTAAGTAGTTTCCATTCTTTCATTCTCATTTTTCTTCGTTCTTCTTTCACTCTTTCGCTAATATCATGAGCTTTAGATAAATCATTACCAATTGACTTTACAGCATCAGATATGTCAATTGAGATTTGTCTTAAAGATTTCATCATGCTTTTAATTTGAAGCTTGAAATTTTCATCAGGAAAAACAACTCTATATAAAAGCATTCGATTCGCCATGAATTCCCCTATGTTCTTCGTGTCATTAACCTTTGAGAATAATTTAAGTCTATCAGCTTTAGTAAACGACGATTTTTTAGATTTATACAACTTTGCTTCAAACGCCTTCTTTATTTGCACTTCAGCAGTAGTTTGAATGACTTGATTTAAATTATTAGTAAATTTATCAAAATCTTCGTCTATCAGATATTCTATACCTTCGATTAATTTCAAAGTTTGTTCGTTAATGTCATTGACGAATAAATGAGTTAACTCGTCAATATTTTTTTTTTTTAATTTTTTTTCGTCAATATTATCCATGTTGCTTGACTCCTTTAAATAAGACTATTTTTTGAATTATATTTTGAATAATGTAATTTACAATAAACAATAATAATTTTCTATTTATTTTTTTTTATACAAATATATTATAAATAGAAAAATAAAACCATTAATGGGTTAACAAAAATTATCATTTCTTAAATAGGCTTGAACCATGGTATAAATACACTTGAAAATTAGAAAATCTCAATACTAATTACATTTTAATAATAAAATCAATTCCTATTGATTAATATGCATAATGTTCAAAAATATTATTTCTTTCGATGTATCTTCTGTGGAAAGTGGTATTATACCAACCGCATAATTAAACGCAAAAAGTGTTGGAAGTGTAATCGATCCTTTCAATTTCGAAAAGCAACAAAGTTCTCTAAGGAATGCTCAACGGCTGGTGCCATTGCTATTATTAAGGAATTGAAAAAGAAAGTTGAAAAGGAGCATATTTCAAGATATATATAATTTTAAGAATAAAACGGCTCCTAAAATTATCCTATAAAAAGAATAAATCGTGTACAATATGAGTTTATAAATTTAAAAATTAACACTTCAATAATAACATCTACAAAAATTTAAAATCTCCATGAAAGAAAAAAATTCGAATCTCCTTTTTATTGTTCCTGGTTTCCTTTATATAGAATCGTACCAAAAAATGTTATATTATAACAATATTCCCGTTCAAACTCTTCAAATTTCTTCTTTTTTAAGGGAAAAAGAAGGCATAAAAACTCAATTTATTGATTTACGCATCGAAGAAGATAAATATAGCGGTTTAAATGTGGAAAATCCGGATAGTGAACTATTTAAAAAAGACTATATAAAAGTTTTAGAGAAAAACAACATCCAAGAGTTCCAAAATGTTGCTATAATTTTTGACTCCCCTAATCAATATCTTCAGACTGAGTTAATGGCAAAAATTCTTAAAAAACAATTCCCTAACATTAATTTAATTGTAGGGGGTTCCCATCCGACAGTTTATCACGAAGATTTTATTTATAAATCGTCACCATACGATATAGTTATTATTGGAGAAGCTGAAGGCGTTTTTTTGAAATTATTTAACTCGAATTTTTTAAAAAAAATAAGAAATCAGCCAAAACCACGGCTGTTAATTTCTGATAAAATGGTAGACATTAATTCTTTACCTCTTCCCGATTATGAGATGTATTTGCAGCAATATCCTTATAAAGATAGATTTAATTTTGAGATTTCTATGTCCCAAGGCTGTCCTTTCGATTGCAGATTTTGCAAGATCATTAAAAATTACAAATTAAAGAACTACTCTTTTGATGTTTTTCAAAAAAATTTTGAAAATTTATTAGAATTTGTAGAGAGTTATAATAAACAACAACCCAAAATCACATTTTCAGATCAGTCGTTTAACAGCGCGTCTATTAGTAAAAAAGTATTGAATTACATTTATGAAAACGAAATACAAAATAGATTTAAATTTTCATGTCAAACTAGGCTTGAGATCGTCCATAAACAACCTCAATTGATTGATTTATTTAAAAAAACAAAAATGATTGTTGGTTTTGGATTTGAAACAGCAAATAAAAATCTATTGATTGAAATGAATAAAACGAAAAATCCTAAGAGATATGTTGAAAAAATGAAAGATATTGTTGAAATTTATAAAAAAGAGGGTGAAATTTATTGCAGGTTGAATATCATTGCGGGATTCCCAGGGGAGAATCAACAAACATTTAACGACACTATTAAATTTATAAATGACAATGCTCTTCACGAAAACATTCAAATTAGCCCAACTCTATTCATTAACGACCCTTGCACGCATGTGTATAATAACATGATATATTATGAAGAAAATTATAATACCAAATTTTGCAAAGAATGGTGGAAAATACCTTCAGACCCCCTTAAAAATTCCATCCTTGAGAAACCTTCAAAAAATTATTATAAGAAACAATTAATTAGAGATTACAAGGATAAATACTTTCCCATCCTACGGATATTCAAGTACAGTTCATTCACAGGCTTAGCAAAGTGGAAAAGATATTTTGATCGATGGTATGAAGAAATATGAACTGCTCGTATTAATTTGAAATTAAGAATTAACCAACAAGAAGCGAGATGCCTAAAAAACAAAAATATTTAAGCTATTTTTCAACATTTTCTTTAAAGTGAAACTTAAGAAAAATTTTCTCTTTATATATAACCAAATAGATATCAAATAAAATAACATTTTAGTTGGAAAATATGGAAATTATTGACGAATTAAAATCTATAGATGAAAGGTTAATCAAGGAGTTAAATCAAGCAGCGTTAAATAAAATTGATTATTGGGACATTAGATGCGGTTTAAGCACCGGAACGACTTTAGATTTTACCGATCAAAAAAGCAAAGAAATATCGTCTTATGAAAGTACTGAATGTGGAATAAGAACTTTCTTAAATGGAGGGTTTGGTTTCGTAGTTTTAAAAGATCTCTCAAGAAATTCTATTATGAATGGGTTCAATAAAGCAAAAAAGCTGGCCATCTTGTCAGAATCTTTATGTAAAAGTAAATTTAAGATAAAAGAAAGGGATCCATTAATTAAAAATTTTCAAGTTAAGTGCAAGAAGAAATTAGTAAATGTTGATGTGAAAGAAAAAATTGATCTAGTTAAACACCATGAAAAGATCACTTCCAGTTATTCGTCAAAAATAGAAAACACTCGTACGTATTATGTTGACGAATATTCGTATAATTTGTTCATTAATTCATTTGGAAGCTTTATATATCAAGTTTTGCCCGTTTTAAGGTTGTATTGCTTAGCATATGCTAAAGAAAAAGGCGTGCTTCAGAGAGCAAGAAATTCAATCGGAGGAATTGGGGGTTTTGAAATCGTAGAAACCGATAAAGCTAATAATCTGAGTAAAAAGTCAGCTAAAGAAGCAGTAGAGTTATTAAACGCAGTTAATCCCAAAGGAGGTAAATTTACCGTTATAATAGACCCTAAATTCACGGGGACTTGCATCCATGAAGCATTTGGTCACGCGTGCGAGGCAGATTTCATTCTTAGTAAAGAAAGCATATTAGAAGGGAAGATTGGTGAAAAAGTGGCAAGCGAAGATGTAAATATCTACGACGATCCAACAATGGGTCAAGGAAAAAGATATAATTTACCTTACGAGTTATATGGAAGTTATTTTATAGATGATGAGGGGATTCTTTCACAAAAGACTGTATTAATTGAAAATGGTATATTAAAGAATTACCTACATAATTTAGAAACCTCATCACGCATGGATCTCCCTCCAAACGGACACGGGAGGGCAGCATCTCACAGTTCAAGACCTCAAGTTCGCATGGGAATAACAATTCTTGAACCTAAAGACTGGAATTTGGAAGAAATGATAGAAGATACTAAAAATGGAATCTTATGTGAAGATTTCCAATATGGATATACAGATCCCGCCACAGGTAATTTCCAATTTAAATGTAAAATGTCTTATAAAATTGAAAATGGTGAGAAAAAAGAATTAATGAGGGATGTTTCACTTTCGGGCATGATTCTTGAAATTCTTAATAAAATCTCTGCAATCGGTAAAGAAATTAATTTTTCTGATGGAATTTGTGGAAAAGGCGGGCAAGGTGTTCGAGTTTGCGATGGAGGACCTTATATTCGGATAGAAGATATAGTTGTTGGAGGTTTAAATTAAATGAGTGAAAAACTTGATATTTTTGGATTAGCTACTGATAGTATCAAATTAGCAGAAAGAATAAGTGCTAACTTGATGTGTGCTGAATTGTTTTATGGCGAATCAGAATACATCAACATTGAAGTAGAAGAAAATTTTGTTAAAAACTGCGAAATGGGCAATGTTAATGGCATTTCAATTAGAGTAATCGATAAAAGAGGGTCTTTAGGTTTTGCGTTTACTGATAATTTAGAAAAGAAATCAATTGAAAAAATGATAAAAATTGCCATTAAAATGATGGATGCCGGAACGGAAGATATGGACTTTAAAGATTTACCTAAAAACTACAAAAATTATCCAAATGTAAAAGGTTTATTTGATAAAAACTTAAAAAATTTGAATATTGAAGATTCCATTAGTTTTGTAAAAGAATTAATTGATGTTTGTGATAAAGACGACTTAGCCATAACACAATCAGCTAATTTCAGATCTGATTATTCGCAATCATACATTTTCAATTCTAACGGTTTAGAAATTTCTGGAAAGGAAACATCTTGTTTTATATACTCAAATATAGTTGTTAAAGATAAGGTAAGTAAAGAAACATCATCAGGTAATGATTGGCAAGCAGAAAGAAATCTTAAAAACATTAATGCCGAAGTTATTGCTAAAAACGCGTTAAACAACGCCAAGAGATATCTAAATCGCGTGAAAATAAAGAACATGAAAGTTCCTTTAGTATTGACTCCTAGCGGAGTTATAAGTTTTATTTTAACCCCTTTATCTCTAGGTGTTAATGGAGACACGTTTCAATATAACAGGAGTTTTCTTATCGGGAAAAGGAGTGAACTAATCGGATCGGAATATCTAAATATTGAAGATAACGCCTTAATTGATGGCGCTTCAGGATCGGGCTTTTTTGATGGAGAAGGAGTTCCTTGTAAAAACAAGAAAATCGTAGAAAATGGTATATTTCTAAAAACGGGGTTATTACATAATAGTTATACTGCATCTAAGGAAGGTATTGAAAGCACGGGAAACGCTTCACGAGGTTCGTATAGTTCCATTCCTGCTATTAGCGCAACTAATTTCGTAATGAAACCCGGCGATTACAGTAAAGAGGAAATGATAAAAGACGTAAAAGAAGGAATAATTTTGGATAATACGGCGGATTCACCAAATTTAGCGACGGGCGACTTTAGTGGTTTAATACTCCAGGGGAATTTAATTAAAAATGGAGAAATAAAAGAACCATTAAATGAGACAATGTTTGGAGTCAATTTATTAGATCTGTTCAAAAATATCAATGCTATTTCCAAAGAAATTAAGGTATATGGATCTTTTCAAGCACCATATGTAAGAGTAAAAGAAGTTCAAATTATTGGTGGTGCTCGCTAAGAACCAATATCTAATCGTAAATATAAAATGTTTTTAAAAACCTCATCGTCGTTTTCTGTTATTTCCCATAATTCTACTATGATCTGTTGATTTTCTCTTGCCTTTGGAAAAGAGACTTTTAATTTTTCGGAGATCCACAGTTCATCGTGAGAAAGTGTTACTGGTTGAGTCGAATAGAGAAAAATCGCGTTTATTGAACCTGTCGAGCCTAAATCCGTAAATTCATTACCTCTCAATATTCTTACTTTAAATTTTAAATCGCGATTTAAATAATTTTCGACGGTAACATAAAATTCTATATTTTCACCAACACGCGCGCTTGTAGGGTAATTTTCGGCTTTTCCGTTTGAATTTAAAATACCAAAATTGCAATAACCTGGTTCTGGATTTAAAATGTAATACACGATAAAGGCAGATGCCGTTATAATCCCTAAGATCAAGCAAATCCTTAGTAATTTATTGAACTTTAAATTAGTATCATCTAGTTTCGAATTATCACTAAAGTTTAACATTTTTTTCATTGTCTTTAAACCATGCAATAGTTTTTTTTAATCCCTCCTCTAATGACGTGGTTGGTTCCCAATTTAAGAGTTCTTTAGCCTTTTTTAGTACTGGGCATCTGTGCACGGGGTCATCAACTGGTAAAGGCTTAAATACAATTTTTGAACTTGAATTGGTTAATTTCTTGATTATATTTGCTAATTCAAGTATTGTAAATTCTTTATCATTTCCTATATTTATAACTTCTCCAAGTGCCTTCTCGGAATGTATCATCTTGAAGAATCCTTCGATTTCATCCACGACATAAGTAAAGGATCTAGTTTGGCGGCCATCCCCAAAAATGGTAATGTCCTCGTCGTTTAAAGCTTGATGTATGAAATTTGGAATTACGCGACCAAATTCAGGACCATGTCTTATTCTTGGTCCAGAAGTGTTAAAAATTCGAACTATTTTCGTCCCAATTTTATGTTGAAGCTCGTACGCTTTAACAAAAGCTTCTCCCGCTCTTTTTGACTCATCGTAGCAACTTCTGGGACTTACTGGGTTTGCGCTCCTGTTTGAAAACCAGACTATGAATTTACGTGCCCGAAATAAGTCTCTGGCGAAGGTACGGCTTCTTTTGGCGGATTCCCGTACACTTCAGATGTGCTCGTATAAAATAAGAGAGCGTTGTGTGCTTTAGCAATTCCTAATGCGTTCATTGTTCCTAGTGTATTGCTTTTTAATATTGGTATTGGAAATTGCTGAAATTCAAAAGGAGATGCTCTACTTGCCATATGCATGACGATATTAATTTTTTTAATATCACCAACACAAATACCTCTTGGATGATGAGTAAATCCAAAATAAATTGGATTAGAAATATCATGATTAATAAACCGAAAATTTTCCATGTATTGTAAATGCGCGATGTTTTCAAACCGACCTGAACTCAAATTATCTAAACAGATACAATTTGCCCCTTGCGCAACTAACACGTCACATACCCATGAACCAAGAAAACCCGCACCACCTGTAACTAAAATCATCTTATTTTTAAACGATATGCCAACCTTTTCAATTCGATTAATTATTTCTCGGATATCTTTTTTTATGTCATAACTCATTTTAAATCATTGAATAAAATTTATTTGTTAATTTTTGTAAATTAAATATTGTTTAAGTCTTTTTTTTAAATTTTAAAATTTTAAAATTACGAAATTTATAAATATCTCTCATATTCTGTAAATTTCTTCTTAATTTATAGATTAAATTAAATAGAAAAAAGAAATCTTGTTGTTCTACTTAGAATGACGATGATCAATATTTTCCAATATTTTCGGCTTTAATCCTGTTTTTAATTCAAATTTTTTATATTGAAGTCAGAAATTGCTTTAACTGAACTCATTAAAACTCAAGAAACTCTGTTTATTACCATTGAAAATGAAGAAATTTTTTTTTATTTCTTTACCTAACCATGATAGTGTAAAGCAATTGGAAAAAACAAAACATTAATATTTAAATATGAAGAGAATTGTGATTTCTTTTCTATTGTTGAGGTCTTCCGCAATGCTGGCAAAATTTCAGTTCCAACGGAAACATATTTCCACAATTGGGACATTTTTTTAACGAATTTCTTAGAATCTCTCTTCCTAGCATTTGAAAAGCATCCTCTACGCCCTCTCCGGTTTTTGCTGAAGTTCCTATTATTTTTCCTTTAAAACCGTGAGAATTAAATAGTTTTTTAGCATCTTCCACCTGAATTTCCCTTTGATCCTCCAAATCTTTCTTTGCTTCAATCATCAACTTAGTTTTTGGAGGGTTGGGCACGCCGTCTATTACTTTTATCCAGTCGTTTAAATCCTCCAAGGAATTTTTATTTGTAATGTCGTAGAGCATGAGAGCTCCAGATGCCCCAGAAATGTAAGAGGGGAAAAGTACTCTGAATTTGAATTCGCCTGCAAAGTCCCAAATGTTCAAAAGTATGTCATTTCCGTCTACATTTACTTTTTTAGTCTCAAAATCAACACCAATGGTCGAAAGAGTGCTTTTATCGAATTTCCCAGAAGTATATCTGCGAATAAGCGATGTTTTTCCCACATTTTTGGATCCAGCAATCACTACTTTAAATTTTATGATCTCTCTGTCTCACCTATTTTTGTTAATACAATTTGTATTAATTTATATTTATAATTAGAATTATTATATTTTTACTTTCGGCATGAATAATTATTAAAATAAAAAGGAAAAGATCTAATTACAATAAGGTAATTCACAATACATAATTTAACTACACTAAGGTAATTCACAATAAAAGCGGAAACAACATAAACATTTTTAGAATTTTTTCTTTATTGAGTGTTTTTATCAATAAAACAAATTGGAATTACAGATAGAATTATGGAAATTTGGATGATATCTCGCTTAATTCTCTATCATACCAAAATTTCCAAACGATTTGAAAATGGGAGGGTCATGTCCAAAAAATGAGATGCTTTATTTTATTTGGGAATTTATTTCTCTTATAGGATTCTATTTTTTGATTTTTTGATGGCTTTGGCGATTTGATTTAAAGCTTTTTTTAAAATGGAGCGAGGGCAAGCAATATTTATGCGTTCAAAACCGGAACCTCCTTTTCCAAAAAAATATCCTTCATCAAGAGCAACTTTCGCTTCTTCAAGCAAGATCTTACTTAACTGTTTTGAATTGAATCCAAGTTTTCTAAAATCAAGCCAAACGAGATAAGTGCCTTCAGGCTCAATAATATCAACTTGCGGTAATTTCTCTTTTATAAAATCTTTCAAAAATTCCAGGTTTTCCTTCATGTACATCATGACTGCGTCTAGCCAATCTTCACACGCGTTATATGCTGCTTCTGTTGCGATGGCCGCAAAACAGTTTGCTTCGCTAATTCCAGTGCTTTGCCTTATTTTTTTAAACGATCTGCGCAGTTTTTGGTTTGGAATTAATATATTGGAATTCTTTAAACCCGGCAAATTAAAAGTTTTACTTGGGGAAGTGCATGTAATTGAATTCTGAGCAAAATTTTCTGAAATTGAGGCAAAAGGCGTATGTTTATATTCAGAGTAGATCAAATCACAGTGAATTTCGTCCGATAGCACTAAAATTTGATTATCCATGCAAATTTCTCCCAGTTGAGTTAATTCTTCCCTTGTCCATACTCGCCCCGTAGGATTATGCGGGCTACATAACATGATGATTTTTGCTCGGGGGTCTTTAGCTTTTTTTTCTAAATCGTTAAAATCCATTTCGTAGCGGCCTTGAATTAACCTTAAAGGATTTAATAGCCTCCTGCGATTGTTATTTCTAACTGCCATGTAGAATGGAGGATACGCTGGATTTTGAATGATTATTTTATCGCGAGGTTTACTAAACGCTTGAATTGCAAGATTAAGGCTCGGAATAACACCAGGGGTATAAACCAACCACTTTTTTTCTATAGTCCAACCATGACGGCGATGAAACCAATTTATTACAGCTTCATAGTATTGAGCTGGAAAGAAGGAGTATCCATAAATACCGTGTTTAGCGCGACTGATGATCGCATCCCTGATCGCTTTTGGAGATAGGAAATCCATGTCTGCCACCCATAAGGGTAACAAGTCTTTTTTTTGAAACAAGCGGTCTACTCCGTCCCACTTTTCTGAACAGGTGTTATACCGATCAATACATGCATCAAAATTATGTTTATTCTCTTTCATGATCAAGCAAAATTAAACTTAAAAAGAAACGATTTTGTTTAATTTATTGAATAATGGAAAATAAATAAATGATTACAATATGAAAAGGTGAACTCATGTGAAAATAGCGAAAAATTTGATTCAAAAACTCATTTATTTTTGTTATATTTGAATCTACTGATTTTAAAAATTTCTTGAGCTATTTTCTTGCCGATGCTTTTAACTTTCATTAAATCACCAATATCAGAATTAAATATATTCTGCAGACTTTTTAATTCGCTAAGTAAATTCTTAGCCCTCAGAGAATTAACTCCTGGAATTCCAGCGACGACAAATTCTAATAAACGGGAAATTTCAATGGGTGCTTTTTCAAATCTTAATTTTATTTTGCTCTGGGATTCAGATTGTTCTTTTTTAGCTAATTGGTATAGGAACATTGCTGTTTCTTCGTTATCTTTTGTTTTATAAACGGTAATGTCCAAATTCAAAATTATTGATGTAATTGCACCGTAAAGAGCGTTATGATTGATATTTGAATTAAGAAAAGGATCGCCTTCTAAAATTAGAATGGCTCTTTCGAAATTGTTTCTCAATTCAATCAATTCGTTGAATAACCTTCCATCCTTTAAGGAATCGTTAAAATCTTGTGCGGATTTTCGCTCAATCCCGGCCCTTTCAGAAATTATGTAATCAGCCACTTTTAAATGTTCCAGCTTTATTTTTAATCCCATTAAGGACAATGTTCTTACTACTGGAGAGGCAGTCTCTCGATTATCGCAAACAATTTCATAATTTATAGCATCATCAATTTTTTTTATTGAACTAAAATTTTTTTCGTTTATTTGATTAAGTTCGTCACTAGCGTTTTTTTCTTGCGATATGAAATTGTCAAGGCTAGATTGACCCTTATTTGACTGGCTCTCGTTTTTTTTTATGTTGTTCAGACTAAATTTCATGTTTTTTTCTTTGACTTTTTCTGCCCAATAGTATCCTTCATCGCGCGTGCCTTCAGCTATTAAAACAAAAACTTTACCTTCTTTTCTTCTGCCCGTACGACCACGACGTTGGATGGAACGTATGGCACTGGGTACAACATCGTAAAAAACAACCACATCACATTCTGCTATGTCTAATCCTTCTTCAGCTACGCTTGTTCCGATTATTGTGTTATAAGTCCCGTCCTTGAATTCTTCAAGCAAACCAACTTGTTCTTTTTGAGTCATGCCCCGCTCAGAGCCCCTTTTAGCTTGTCCTACAAATTTATGAGCTCTTATTACGTCGTCGTCTATAAAATATCTTACGATATTGTTAACTGAATCTCTATAATGACAAAACACTAAAATTCTTGATTCTTCGCTTTCACTTAATTGAGCGCGTAGAATTTTCTTCAATCTTTTTAATTTTGGATGGACGATTCCTTTCGACTGTATGGAGCGAGTTAATTCACTTACCCGTTTAAACTCTTTATCTGCGTGCAATTCTTTTAAAGATTTATTTGCTGAATTGTTCTTTATTTTCTCTTCGTTTTTTTCAATATAATCTTTTAAAGCGTTAATTCCTTGTGTTTCAATTAATTCTGACATGTGAGATATTCTAATGGCATTGGCTAATAATTTCTTAGCGTAAAACATTTCAAACTTTTCTTTCTCATCTCTAGAGCTAGAAATCCTCCGATTAACAACATCATTTAAACTTAATAAATTTTTTCTCGTTACTTTATGTATGTTATAGGATTCAATTAGTTCGCTTTGTTTGAGGTGCTTATAAATATTTTTCAGTTTCTCGTCAAGGATCTTTTTAATTTCTAAATATTCACTTGGAAGCTTAATTCTTATATGTTGATTGTCAACATTATGAATGTACTGTTTTACATCCGAGTCATTTTCTGTTCTAATCTCAATATGATCAATGAATAAGTTTTGCTTTATCTCGTTTATTTTTTGCTCAGTAGAGCCAGGACTTGCCGTAAGGCCTAAAATTTGTGGATACCTTGATATTTCACGATATTTTTTTGCGATAAAGCAATACGCGTAATCCCCTATGGCTCTATGACACTCATCAAAAATAATTAAAGATACATCTTTAATTGAATACAGGTTTGATATGATATCGTTTTGAAGGACTTGAGGCGTCATAAAAGCAACTTTAATATCTTCCCAAAGTTCTTTTCTCTTATCTGGTGAAATTGTTCCAGTTATCGGTCTTAGTGATTCCGATGGTATTTTAGTAAGGTTCAAGAAAGACTTATAATGTTGCTCGACTAATGGTTTAGTAGGAGCTAGAAGAATTAATCTTGAATTCGGAAATTCTGCCATTCTTTGTACAGCAAGCATTAAAGCTATAATAGTTTTTCCCAAGCCTGTTGGTATTACTACCAAGCAATTGTTCTTCAGACAGTTAATAAAGATGTTTTCTTGATAAGCGCGTCTTTTTATGAGGTTTTCTTTTATTAAAGGATGCGATACATATTCTATTGTATTTGCTACCGAAATCACCAGAAAAAGTAATTATTTTTCACGATATTTATAATATAAAAATTACTTATTTAAATTCAAAGACTTCATAGGTTTAATAAAAAATGCGTAAGTTCTTAAACTATTTTAATACTAAATTAATAAATTTGGTCTATTTTAGCTTATTTCTCTTTAAATTTTGAAATTAAAAGATTTAATAATGAAATAATACATTTAAATAATTATTAAAATATTATAAAAATGAATAAGCGCGGATGGTTTAGCTTGGCTATAACGACACGTTCATACCGTGTAAATCGTGATGTAATCATGATCGCGAAGGTCGGGGGTTCGATTATCAAGAAATATCTTCTCGATAGAATAAATCCCCCTCCGCGCATTTCATATTTTTTTCATTTTTAGAATCAAAATTATCAAATTTCCTTTTTTACTTGATTTCCACGAAAAACATCAAACGCTCACACCGCTTGGATACTGTTCGGAGGAAAACCGTGTTGGTCGGGGGTAAATCGTGTAGATCGGAGGTTCAAATCCCTCCCCCCGCATTTGATTTTAATACTTGAATTAACATGAATTTTTTTATGGACTTCATGACTAATGAATGTATTTTTTTTATTTTCAAATTTCTTTGGATAAAGCCATAAACAAGTAAAATAACAAGAACCGAAAAAGTTTTAAGATATTTTTAATTATGAAAATATAATTACTGATTTTTTTACATTAGATCATGTCTAGCTTCTTAGAATCAAGAGAATTAAGGCGCCACTATAAAGAAGTAAAAAAAAAAATTAAGATTGGACCAATTTTCTTAACAAGATATGAAAAAGCCAGAATTGTTGGCGCTCGAGCGTTACAGATTAGTTTTGGAGCACCAATTTTGGTTAAGAAGCCAATAGATATGATAGATCCGATTAAGATCGCGAAACTTGAATTAAAAACAAAGATATTGCCTTTAACAATTAGGAGAGAAATGCCTTCTGGTACTCCAGAAGTCCAAGATATCCCCATAAAGATGCTTATCTTGAAAAAAATGTGAATTTTTAATTTTTCTTTAAATTACCCGATCTTTTCCTTTTTCAGATAAGTAATAGACCCTATTTTCCCCTACGATTTCCGATATAACAAATCCTTTTAAGATTAAGTTCTCAAGTATGCTTTCTAACTCTGCTTTTTTTAACCCTTCCTTCCCTAAAGGTATTCTGCTCTGATTTACGATAATTGCAATCCGTGGCAAGAATAATCTCCTGCCCATGAACGATTCGAGCACGGTGATTTCGTTGTTTGTTAGCTTTACAAATTGGTCGTCCTTTAATGCTTGTGTCTTTAATGCTTTCATTAGATCCAACGTTTCTTGGCTCACTACCTGCTTTTTTACTTCTACATGCTTCAATTCAACCATATCCTTTGCTACTGGTGCCTTACCGTTGCCTTTCTCATCTTTTTCGTTTTCCATAATATGATAAAAAATAATTAAGTTATAAAAACTTATATTTAACTAAATGAAAAAACTCATTGAGCTGAGAACTGGAGAAAAAGTCCTATTAAGGCATGCAAAAAAATCCGATATCGAAGGAGTTTGGGAAAATTTCAATGAATGCGTCGACGAAGGAGTATATCTGCCGGTGTTTATGCCAGTTCGCTCTCAATACGAGAAGCAATCTTGGTACGATAATCTAAAAAGCAATAAGGAAACGTGCATTGTCGCAGAACACCTTGACTTAAAATCTCCCCATAATATTATCGGCCAATGTGAAATATCCAATTCAGAATGGGAAGCTGCTTCACATGTTGGCATTTTGGGAGTTATTGTAAAAAATAAATACAGGGATTTAGGTATGGGGAAGTATTTAATAGATTTTGCCCTCCGAGAATCAAAAAAATTAAATAATAAAGAAAAAATCGTTTTAAGTTGCTTTTCAAATAACGAGCGAGCGATAAATCTTTACGAAACAATTGGATTTAAAATCGTAGGAATTAGAAAGAAGCAATTTTACATGGATTCAATGTATTACGACGAGGTTTTAATGGAATTATTTACAGATGAATATGTTAGTAATCATCCATTTCAAGAAGATGGGTGATTACTAGCGATTACTAGTAATTCTGAATGATTATTCATGTAAGAATGATTCATCCAATATACTAATTTTATGTTTATGAAAATTTTTTAATATATAATTTGCTATATAATAACTTATACCATTTTAATGCATAATGCTGAACACATGATTTAAAAATGTTAAAATATAAGATAATAATAGCAGGTAGCAAAAACGTGGGAAAGAGTTCTCTAATCGCGCGTTTTTGCGACGATGTTTTTTACGAAAAAACTAAAGAAACTATTGGCGTCTCTTTTGAAAGAAAAAAAATTGAAATTAAAGACAATTTAATTATTGAGACCACTATTTGGGACTTTGGAGGCGAAGAAAAGTATCGAATATTATTTCCATCGTACATAAAAGGTGCTTCTGCCGCCTTGATTTTATACGATACTACTCGCAAGCAGACCTTGGATGATGTCAAGAATTGGGTGGAGTTAATCGATAGTAATAGTAAAGACATGATCAAAGTTACGATTGGCACAAAAATAGATTTAAAAGAACAGAGAGAAGTATCGAAAAATGATATTATTAAAATGAGTAAAAAACTTAATTGCGATGGAGAACCTATTGGAACATCGGCCAAAACTGGTGAGAATGTTGAAAAAGCGTTTTTATATGTAGCAACGGAATTGGTCAACAGGAATTTGCAAGAATGCAAGAGCTGCGGAGAATATTTTCAAAAAAAAATAAACTTTTGCAATTATTGTGGAGAAAAATCAGAGTCCAATTCAATTCCGATCTAATATAATTATAAATCCTCTTCTTCTCTGTTATAAAGAGAAGGTGGTGGTCTTAATTGTTCTAAGGGTTTACTTCTTATTTTGTAAACATATGATTCAAGTTCCATCTTTGCATTTTCTATGGACGATTCAATCTCTGAATTTACTTCGCTTTTACCAATAACACATGATCCGTGACTGGGAAAGAAGCTGTGAATTTTCAAAGTATTTAAGATTCGTAGAGAGTGAATATATTCTGAAATTGAGCCCGACTCGTAAATATTAGATGTTGCACCTTTAAACAGTGTGTCTCCAGTAAAAATGAATTTTTTATCGGGTTCGTAGATACAAATGGATCCCGAAGTGTGACCTGGAGTTTCTATAATATTTAATAACACTGTTCCGATATCAATTACATTTCTATCCTCTAACCATATATTTATCATTAAATCTGAAAGATCTATCCCCCATTTCTTTCCTTTTGTTATTAATTCGTCTGAATGGTGTATTTTAGCGGCTGCTTTACGATGCGCCGCTATTGGACAATTAAAATAAGCGTTTGAACTTATATGATCAAAATGTTCGTGAGTATTAATTACCAAATTAATGTCTTCAACTTTTAATCCCACCTCAGTTGTTAAAAGATAGTTAAAACTATTAAATTTTGAAAGCATCCCCGTGTCGATTAACACGTTTAAATCTTCCCCAATTATGAGAAATACGTGGCATCCAGCACCTTTAGTTTCAAATTGATACACATTTGGTCTTAGAAGATTTAAAACATACCCCGCCTTCCCGTATAGGTCGTCTTTTTTAATTAAACGAGGTGAGAAAACATGCTTCTCCTTTTCTTCATTCACATTATATCAATCCTTTTATAAATCAATTAAGATATAAATGGTATTGAAATTATAAAAATGATTTCTATCGTTATTATTTCTCAGATCACTTAAGTCATTTTAATATTAAAACGATAGTTAAAACCTAAATCTCTCATTGTATTTCTTCCAGCTTTCTTGAGTTAAAGGATTATCGTTCATGAAAAGAAAGTTCAAACTTTTTAAGCGTTCTACATTTCTAAATTCTTTAATTTCATTGTTTTTTAGGAAAAGAATTATTAATCTGTCTAATTTATCTAATCCTTCTAACTCCTTCACGTGATTGTTATCCAGATATAATTCTTGCAGGTTCAATAGGGTATTTAATCCTTCAATCTTTTTAATTCGATTGCTAGATATTTCCAATTTAATAAGGTTTCTTAAATTATCGAGATTTTCTAATCGTTCAATTCGATTATCTGATAGATTCAATCCCTTTAATTCTTTAAGTAATTCAAGGCCTTCAATTTTTGAGATTTTATTACTGTTAAGATATAACCACCTTAAATTTTTTGAGCCTCTCAGTCCTGATATCGTTTTAATTTCGTTAAATGAAAGATTTAATTTTTTTAAATTGCTTAAATGTTCGGTATTCTGGATTTCTAAGATTCGATTTCTACTCAAATTCAACTCTTCTAAATTACTCAAGCGGTTTAACCCTTCGATCGTTTTAATTGAATTGTCATCCAAAGAAAGTTTTTTCAAGCTCTTTAAATCAACAAGGTTAGGCATTTTCTCCATTTTATTGCTAGATAACTTTAGTTCTTCTAATCCTTTTACTCCTCGTAAATCTTCCACGTTTCTAATAGCATTATTAGATAAATCCACGATCCTTAGTTTTTTTAATTGGCTAAGACCTTTAATATTTTCAATACTATTTCTTGGAAGCAATAAATGTTCTAAATGCTTAAGTTTACTTAACATTTCAATATCCGTAACATGTTTGAGATTAGACCCTTCGCAATTTAACAGGATTATCAATCCATTTTTAAGAGTGGCGTGATAACCAAGTGTATTCACGTAATAATTATAAAGAATCAAATTAAAACAAATATCAAGAATGTTTATTGAGATTGGAAACTCGGGCGATAATTTAGAAATCTCGCTTGCAAAATCTAAACCTTTCTTTTTCAAATTCGATTTTATTGAATTCTTTAAAAATTTTATAATTAAGCGCCTTGTCTTTTTTGAATTAATCGAGTTTAATAACTCTATGGCTAGAAATTTCTGCTCTACCTTCTTAACTCTATTAAGCGCGTATTCTAAAAGAGAAACGAGTTTTTTATGGGAGCAATAACTATTTTTTAAAATATTTCCAGATATTAATTTAATATCGATGTCTTCGTCTGAAAGGAATAAATGCTCAAAAAATTTAAAACTCTTACCGTCATCAATCGTTCCCATTAGTTCTAGAGCGCTTCTCCTTGAGTCAAGGTCGCTCGAACTCTCAATCCACTCTTTTAAGTGCTATAATGCTTGTTTTATCCCAATTTGATCCAAATTTTTTTTAATGTATTCAGGGTTTAGTTCCATCTCAAGTTTCTTTCAGCATTATCGCAAAAAATAGCATTCTTTTAGTTATTATTTGCTTTTTTATTTATATTTTGAAGTGAATTTTTTCATGAAAATAATACATTATACAAAAATTAAGAATAAATGTATTCTTTAACATTGTGCTCTTTATCCATTATCTCAACTAACGCTCGATCAAAATGCTTTTGCGTTATTTTTGTCACCCTCTCGCGAAGCGCCTTTATTCCAGCTTCTGTAGTCAACGCTTTAATATGAGCACCACTAAAATTTTCCGTTTTCCTTGCTAATTCTTTAAAGTTGACGCCGTCGAGCTTCATTTTTCTGGTGTGAATTCTTAATATCATGTATCGAGCTTCTTCTACTGGTAAGTCAAATTTTATAACGCGATCAAATCTACCAGGACGCAAGATTGCTGGATCCAATACATCTGCTCTATTGGTTGCTGCCAAGAACATTATACCTTCTGTATTGGCAAACCCGTCTAATTCCGATAATAACTGCATGAATGTCCGCTGGACTTCTCGATCTCCCTTATATACTTCGCTTGTTCTTTTGATCGCTATTGCATCTATTTCATCAATAAAAACTATTGCAGGAGTGTTTTCTTTTGCCAAAACGAAAACTTCCCTCACCATTCGTGACCCTTCTCCAATAAACTTTTGAACCAAGTCCGATCCAACCAAATGTATGAATCGTGCATTAGTGGAAGTCGCAATCGCCTTTGCCAACAAGGTTTTTCCCGTCCCTGGAGGTCCAGACAACAAAGCACCGCTCGGAGGGTCAATCCCTATTTGTTCGAATAATTCTGGATGAAGCAAGGGCAATTCGATTACTTCTCGTATTGCTTGAATTTGGGCGTCCAACCCGCCAATATCCTCAAAAGTTACGTTTGGGGTTTCTATTAGCTCCATTGACGCGACCCTACCCCTAATCTTTCTTGAAAGAATCTCTATTATTCTAAAACTTTGTCCGTGAAGAGTTACAGAATCGCCCGCGCTAGGCTTTAGATTTTCAATAGGAGGAAGTAAAATCCTGCTTCCTGGAGCGTGAGAGATGATTATACGCCCATCATCTAAAACTCTCTCCACAGAGCCAATAATTAAGGGTTGGCTTTTCATGCCCTCTAAAACTTTCCTGTATGAATCGTTCTCCTTTTTTAATCGCTCGTTTTCCTTTATTAATAAATGAAACTGTTTTTGAATTCTTTTTATTTCTGATTCGGGCATCTATATTACAAATAATCTAGGATTTTAAAAATAATTTGTCATATTAAAATGTAAAAAAAAGCTTTTAAAATTCAAATTAATGAAAAGGAAATTTCAGAATACTGAACTCTGACAACAATATTTAAAATTTTTAGACCAATTTATCGATGATAATTGATATCTTACTTTAAAGTCTTCCGTGCGAATAATCAATTGTGTTATTTAGTATCTTTCTTGTTAGATCCCTTTTTGAGTCTTAAGGTAATCCGTTTAATACGTCCCTTAATTATTATTTGAACTCTTTCTGGGAAAATCTGGAAACTCAGAAGATAAGTCTCCTAGTGAATAGGAAAAGATCAGATAAGTTTGTCAATGAGCGTTGCGACTCTACTCTGAAGTCGTCTATGAGAATAAGCAATTATGTCGTTAACTCTAACCTTTTTTAAAATTCCTTTATTACTTATTTCGTTAAGGATATCCTTTATAAAATCTTCGAGTACTTTATGGGAATATCTAGAAAACTCTAAAGATAAGTCTTCTACCTTACTTTTTTTTTCTTCTAATACTTTTAATATTTTTTTTCTTTCTAATTGTGCTAATGCAATAATTTGATTTTCTTCTAATTGTTCTAGTACTTTAATCTCTTCTTCTTCTAATTTTTTTAATATCTTTTTTTTTTCTTCTAAGACTGAATAATCTTCTAAAATATCGTGAAAGACTTCTCTTAACGATAAAATTTTAATTTGACCCTTTTTTGTGGTTTCTAGGTAATAATGCGCTCCACCAGAAGATATCTTCTCGTTTCTTATCTTATTTATGAATCTAAAATTGTGAAGGTAAGAAATTACTTTGTAAAGATCCTTTTTTTCACGAGTAGGTGGATTTGAGTGCCGTATGGTGAATTTATCCCTTATTTGGGGAATTGAACACTTTGGACGGTCTGAAATATATTTTAACACGCGGATAGACAGTTCAAAGTTTTGATACTTCATATAATGTCGTAAAATGTTTTTTAAATTTATAATACAAACCCATTATATTTATTTTTTTGTAATTTCCCATTTTCAAGAAGATCAAATTAGTTTTAACTTCCCAAAAATTGGAATTCATTTAAATTCAAATGGACTTTTATGATAGATTTAAATACACGTTCATGTATTATTTTTTCAACTTGTATTTTTAT
>JAUXAJ010000221.1 GCA_030620005.1 Promethearchaeota archaeon
TGGAATTAACTTGCGGATTTACAAGTTTTCCTAAATATTATGGTGGAGAAGCTCACGAGGAATTTGAGGAATTGAATCTTAAATTGTGGAAATCACTTCTAGAGAGGGTCACCAAGTACGGTGTTGAATGGTACATGATGGGGGACTTCATGTCTCGTCTGATGGTTGATATCGGAGCATATTCTCCTGAATACTACAATTTAATGAAATCAATAAAAAAGGCTCTCGATCCAAACTTTATTCTAAGTCGAGGTAAATACAATTTTTGGGGAGATTAATAATTTTTTTTTTTTTAAATTCTTGATTTTTATCATTTTACTTTTTACATTTATATTCTTGAACTTAATAATGCTTTTCAAGCAAATTATTTCAAACAAAATGAAAATTAAATAAAAAAAGAAAAATACAATTACCCCGAATTATTCAAATTTTGATTACCCGAGATTAGCGTTTTTAAGATTTTTTACAATGACCTTGCTCATGCACATCGAGTAGGAGGAAAGTATTTTTTCCTTATCCTGTAAAAGTTTCGAATGGTTTGATTTGTATATCTCTTTAAAGTAAATTTTAAACACCTTGAAAAACATTGAAACTTTTTCGAATAAAATGATATTTAAATGTGAGCAAAAAAACAAAAAGGGGATTTTAACACATCATAATTCTCTTTGGATTTCATATATTAACCGATCTAATTCGGAACCAGTTTCAATATGCTTCATTAATTTGATGTTTCCGGCAAGTAGTTCGAGTAATTTAATATGACGATCTTAATATTAATCCTTCGATATGATCTCTATGCTGGGCTCCGCTCCAGTGTCGCAACCAGATGTGAGAATTGTTAACTAAAATTAAAAATAGAGAATTTCGTGGCGAAGGTAAATACGATTAGCACATAAATCAGGTAACCTGTTGTCGCGGAGATCTAAAAAATTTAGATGAAGTTTTATTTTTTCCAATCCGCTTATCTTAGTGATAAAATTATTTTTTAAACATAATTCTTCCAATCTCTGCAATTTATCAAGCCCTTTAATCTCACCTATTCGATTGTGAGAAATATTTAGTTTTTTGAGATTAAAAAGATAATCGAATCCCTCAAGTTCTGAAATGAAATTATTATTTAGATATAAGTAAATTAAACTTTGCAGGTTATCCAGACCCTTTACCTTAGAAATTGAATTCTCTTTTAAAGATATCCTTTCTAGATTATTTAAATTATCAAGACTGGAAATTGATGATATATTGTTACAATCTAAGACAAGCTTCTTTAAATTACTTGAATTATCAAGCCCAGATATACAAGAAATCTTGTTTAAACTGAGATCAATTACCTCCAGATTTATTAGGTTTTCAAGACACGAAATTTCAGTTATTTCATTATCCCCGAGGTATAAGCGCCCAAGATCTTTAAATGCATTTAAACCTTGAAGACTTGAAAGTTTATTTCCTGTTATTTCCAATTGTGTTATACCCGAAAAACCCGAAAAACTCTTGATTTCAGAAATACTTCTAATTGGAATGCGACAAGGGATCCTTAATACATTATAAATCTCTTCTACTATAGTTTCTTTTAAAAATATGTTTCTACCCTCCCTAAAAATGTGTAACGTCTCACCATTTAATGAAATTTGATTTGACATCTTGATTTTAGTTCCTCTTTTTTGTTCTTTATAATAATAAAAAGCAATATTTATAAACTCATGCTATTTTTTTAGACCCACCACGGTTTGAACCACCACTTTGACCGGTCTTGACCTTTAAAGAGACTACTTAAGCTCATTGGAACGAACCCGTCCGTTTTTGACCATTCTTTTTTGCGTTCGTATTTCATTACTCCCGTTGTCCCCGTGATGACTACTTTTTTGTATCCCGGATCCTTGGAGCCTGGGCTATAAACCGATGAATGCAATTGTGCCGAATCCCAAAATTTTATGCCATCAAAAAGTCCGATCATTTTCTGGTACTCCCACACGGCAGCGGGGTTCCCGTTTCTTGGGTCGTTAGGGTCGTTAGGGTTGTTGTAAATCAAGTTTGGAGGGGTTATTTGAAAAAGAAAGTGTCCCAACTCTGATTGTTTATAACACATAGAAAGTAAAGAAATCCAATATAATTTGTAATACACGTCTGGATCATTAAGTAATCCTGTTGAACCGTCTTTCGTTAAATCAATTTCAACGAATTTGGCGTCTTTTAAATTTCCATATCCCAAGGAAATTTTAGGAGGAAATAATCTTCCTATCATCGGGTTTTTCTCTCCAGTAACATATTGATATCCGTATTGTTGACCAGTGTAATAAATTGGATATAACCTGATCTTTCCTCCATTATCTTCGGCGATTTTTATGAGCGTGTTCATTTTATCGCGTATTACAGGGTTGTTTAACTCCATTGTTGCGTCCTTATTGATTGTTAGCCTCGGATCTCTGAATATATATATGTTCTTGCCCTTGAAGTCGTCTTTGTTTAAATTCATTGTTACAGTTTTTCCGTTAATCTTGACATTATTAAAGCTAATTGTGCCAGAATATTCATTATTTGGCCGATTATAGTGAAACATAAATGTCCTTGATTTAGGATCGTAAATTCGACCTCCAGCTAAGATGTCTTCCACTTGGATTCTTATAGTTGACATGTCCCTGTGCTTATATTGAAACAAATCTCCTACAAGGTCCACCATTAAACTATTGTATAGTTCTCTCCTTTTTTCCTCGTGAAAATCAGGATATATTCCAAGCGGATCCACGGGAAATTCTTGATACGCACGCTTTTCGATTTTTTTCTCCAGAACATCTATGATTTCGAGACCCGTCTCCACAAACAAGTAGTATTTAATATTTTCGTAATCATAAGAAACCAAGTCAGGATAAAAAGCGAAATACATATTCTTAAACCTGTCCTCAATTTCGCCATAAAAGCTTCTAATGTTGTCGTCTCCAAATTTTTCCTCAATAAATGTCATAGGACAACAGCCAAAACGAACATCATTATATGAAGTCACGATTTTTTTCACGGGAAGCCTCATATAGGAATCCAAGAAATATAAAGCAAAAAGGTGAGTTTTAATAGATTCTCCCGAAAGAGGCTCGTATATACCGCGTTTACTCCTAATTTGAGTGGATGTGATGATCCCAAATTTGTCCAAATACTTCCGAAGTTCTATTCCTGAAGCCGCGGACAAAACATCTAATTTGTAGTTACCGGGTTTTCCGTAAAAATCGATGCTGTGAGAAAAAATGCAGGCGGTAAATAGTGGACCTACGAGCTTGTTAATAGCTTTATATATCTCGATTCCTTTTTCTAGCTCTTCTTTAGATGTGAAATATTTCTTGTCAGTCATATCTAACGGCTTAACGGATAACAACTCTTTTTTCGCTTCCTTCAGGCAATTGCTCGAAAAGTCAGTGCCTAATTTAGAGTCGTCCAGATTTATAATCTTGTTCTGGATGAAATCTAACCAGCTTTTCACAGAGTATGCGCCTCCCATTTGGCCTTTTAAGACAGGAATTATCTTGCCGCTGGCATCTTGAGTTAAGAAGAAAAACCTTCTCATTTCGATGTCGTTATCAAAAAGCTTATTTACAAAGAATTCATTGTCCTCAATATCTCTACGAGAGCTAAAGTCTATGTATCCGGCAGTATGATCGGATTTAATGTTAAATTTACCGAAGTTGTCTCTGAGGTAATTACTTGCGAAACGAGATCCTAAATCGTTTGAGAGAGTAAAATAGTATTCAAAATATTCTTCCTTAGTGGGGAGCATGGCTTTGATAGGATACCATTCGCTAGCCTGATAATCCTTGATGGGGTGGAATGTGAATTTAGATTCGTATTCGCGTTTTTTAAAGGTTAAGAAATTGCTAGTGTCCAACTTACCAAAATGAGAACTAACTTTATATGTAGAAGGAAGCTTGAAGTGTAAAGGATTTTTTATAATCGTTCCTGTAGATGATCTTATTTTTTGAGGAGCCATTGCTGGATTATTGGCTATTGTAAGAAATAGAGCGTTCGCCTGTTTACCCGAATCAGATTTAGAGAATGTGAAAACAAGTCTGATCCCATGAGGGGTTTCTACACCTTTTTCTGACCTTGTTTTAATTACATTTTCGTCTGATACAAATTTTTTATTTAGCACATTCTTAGATCGCTCCTCAAACACGAGAGATTCGGGGTTAAAGAAAGTACTAGAGAGGAGATTCCCATATTGGTGGTTAACAATGGCATTATGAATTATTTTCTTGTTTCCTGATTTATCCTTAATGATTACACCATCAAAATAGCCGTCTGGATTAGAAACTAATTCGTTATGTGATATTTCGACCAATGCCTCGTTTTCGCTAATGTCGTGAACGATTCTAAAAACCCGCGTGTATGGTGCTCCTTTTTCGTCTTTCAAGGTATCTTTCAAATCGTTCAAACTTGTAATTGGAACAAGTGTCGATCCTTTCAGTATAAATATTTGCTTAAATTTTTTGTTACCGATTTTATATTTATGTCCTCCGGAAATTGTCTCAATTTTGTCTTCAAGTCTTTTGTCGCTCAAAGCATAATAATCAAACCCGGAAGTTCTACGCATGCCCTTTTGCTCTATTAAATTACCTTTACCGTCGAAAGAATCGTATTTCACTAATTGATCATCTAAATCGTTCGCGAGCTCCTTCAAAAATATGGAAATGGCTTCTAATGAGGCGGGTTTAAGAATCTTTCCAAGAGTCTTTATTTCTTCTTGAATGTATGAATTGCTAGTAGAATATTCTAGGAGTTTTTTCCTGTATTCTGAAATGTAATCTTTATCATTTATTTTAATACCTTTAGCATTCAGAGAATCTATTATGTCGTTGTTCACCTTCTCAACGATAAGTTCTTCAGCCGCTAAACGTTTAGGACCTCTAAAATCGCCCCTATGATCGAATAAAGAGTACATGCCCAAATCTGATATCACTTCTAAAAATGCCTCGAAAAAATCTTTAAAATTGTGTAAGTCGCCCTCATGAAGCAAGTTGATTAAATTCATCTCGATGTCAAAAATTTTCACTCCGTCACCATCAAAACGGTTATTTTTCTGAAAATTACGCCTAAAAACGGTGTATAAACTGCTGATGGCGTCAATTACAGAATCGAGGAGTAATTCTGAACCTTTGCCATACTTGATTGGCTGGAGTTTAACGAACGCAATAGATAAACTCTTGGATGTGTAAAAACAATTCCCCAGATCTGGATACCGCCAACCCTCGCCACCTATGTTGATATAAGGGGCTTTGCCAAGCTGTTCTTTACCCCAACCATAGTAATACCTATCCATCATTTCGATTACAATATCAGCGGGGATCTCAATGTTGTTAAGAAATGTATCTTTTAAAGAGAAAGGTAGGAAGTATAAAAATGCAAAAACCTCGGCTATGGCTCCTTCCCTTTCGAAGTCTATACCATGAAATTTTTTTATATCAAATTTGTTAGATTGCGTGAAAAACAACCCAAGAAACTCAAAAATATAACTCTCGTATGCCTTATTCTCGATATCGGATATCTTTAAAGAATTCAAAGAGCTTGATAATTCGCTTGGAATGCCGTATGGATCGTCTAGATTTTTAATATTTGCTTTCTCGAAAAGTTGAGCCATTAAAGAGTATTTATAGCAAATGGTAACAAGTTCTAAGAACAAGTCGGGATTGGCGGAACGTAATTTATTTATTCTCTTTTCAATATTAACACCAAATTGTTCTTTCATTTTCTTGTTGTATTCTATCTCTCTAGCATTTAAGTCTCTTCCTCCAACATTTTCTTTTGTAATCAAGTATTTTTCGTTATAAGTATTCTCGATCTTTTTTAATGTAATCTCTGCTATGCGATCTACCGATAGTTTAGCTGATTTTTTATCCATAAATTTTTCATTTATCAAGATGCCTGCTTTTTTATTAAAATCATTTACGAAGGATTCCATATTAACATCATCTTCATAACGGAAAATATTATCAATGTAATAGTATCCACCGAAAAATACATTAAAATCTTTAATGAATTTGATTACTTCTTCTGATTCCCTGATGTTCACTTCTGCGGTTGGAGTTTTACCCTGCCAATCTATATCCGTGACAGACCATATATCTTCGTGTGCCGCTGCTTGCTCTGTTATGACCGTGATTGTATACCCTTCAGGAAGAGTTTTAATAAGATTACTAAATTTAATGTTTCTTGGAACGACTTTACCGTTAGCAAGAATTCTGACACCAAACGAGGGATTAAGATCATATTCCTTATGAACCTTCCTTTCTGTCTCAGCGATCGTGAATTCTAAAGGAATTGAAATTTCTTTTACAGCTACACCTGGTGGCACACCTGTTAATCTAAACTCTTGATCTTTCCATTTTTTATACCCAGAAGTCTCTTTTGGAGCTCCTGCAGCAATGACATCAGCCGACACCCCAAGGGTTACAGTTTCGCCCCCACCGTAAATTTTTGCTTGTAAGGATGTAAAATCTTGAGGTGATTCGAATTTAGCCTCAAGGGTATTTTGTTTTTCCTTGAGATCGGTAATTTTTTCGGTACCAAAATCGGTGGCATCGAAACCAAAATCGTATCCATAATCAAAGTCGTCGCTCAAGAAGTCGTTAAACGAAGAAAATCCCGTTTTACCGTTCACGATATAGTTAACCCTCTCCTCAGTTAAAGCTTGAGGGTTGGGAGCGATGTAAGGAAGTCCTGGAATTGTCCTCATGTAGGTGCCGTCCCAAATTTCCCAGAATTCTTCGTGCAGCGATTCCTGTGCCGATAGCATGGGCTTGCTTGTTACCTTGAGGTTCTTTACCAGAGGATTTACCTTGCCCGCGATCTTTTCAATCCGACCGATTTCAGCGGTTCTTCTCCTGTTGTGGACCGTGGCGGCGAATTGAGAGTACGCTTCGGTGATGGACTCCTTGGTCTCAACGGCAGCAACCCCCAAACCTCCTAACGAGGCGGCAAGACCTATACCGCCCGTAAACAGTCCTGCGGCGACCATGGAGAGTCCGACAAAAGCTTTCACGCTGAATAATTTTTTCATGAATTTGATGCTGGATGCCTTGGTTACCTTGATTTGTTTTGCCTTCGAAATCCAATTCTGGACGTCATTCTTGAGGCTAGTTTTTTGGGCTGTATTCATGGATGACTCCATTTGAACTTGCCTGTATCCGTCGAGGGCACTTTTTGGACCGCCCATTATGGTTTCACGACCGGAAGTAAATATGGATGACATCCAAAACGCTTGATCGGAGGTCAACCCTTGCTCGCCCGCCTCGTATTCGACCCATGTTTCTATCATGTCGTCCACGGTGACTTCTTGAATAGCTTCACTAATGGAGCTCGTAACCGTGGCACTGATTAACATTCTCATGGATACGCTAGTGGCTGCTTTGGCACCTTGCTCGCCTCCTTTTGCTATAAGATTTTTTACAAGCGCTCCAACGGTTGCAGAACCCAGAAGAACGAGTGGGACGCTGATGGCGGTGGAAACTTCGGTCATGACTATCGTGTAGCCTATTTCACCGATCATGGAAGCGGTTGTATCCGCAAACTCGTGTTGGTTGAAATATTCTTTCACGGCATAATCTGTGGCTTGGGTTAGCGCCGTTCTTTGGTCTTCTTCACTGGAGCTGGCAACTGCAATGCGGGCAATGTTGATTTTTACCCTATAAAACACTTTTTTACCCGCACATAAAATATTAAATGCTGATTTGCTATTAAACAAGATATTTTCTAAGGTTCTCGTGAAATATAAGTTTCCAGAGTCAATTGAATATAAATAAGGGCTAATTTCTTCAATCTTGATCACGGTTCCGTCACAAACAACCTCAACGACCACGCTATTAATCTCGTAGTCAAACGCGTTGTCAGCAAGAGGAATTTTAGCAGCATATCTTTCTCTTTCGATTTCATTCATATCAGAAGCATCAACTAAATCAATAGGGATCTGGAAGGGATGACTATCTTCAGTAAAAGGAGCATAATTGCATTGAACTAGTACTTCAAGCAAGGCTTCTCTATGTTCGGGGGAAAGTTGGTCGTACCTTTCTGGGCTTACCAAAATGGATTGGTATAAAGTGGAACGAGGCGATGTGACTTGATATAATTTGGTATCGCCGTTCACGAAAATGTATTCAGGTCTTCCATCGTTGCAAGTCGCAATTATCCGGTTTAAACGATTCTGTTCACTGTTAGCAGCGGTTTCTTGCCGTGCTTTTTGCTCCAAATATCCTAATGAATTGTGCTTATAATCATAATATCTATCGTCATTATATCCGGTAGTGAGCGTATAACACATTTTATCGTTATAAGAATGCAGTTCGCTTGAGGTTAGAAACACGTCAAGGTTTTGCTCGTCAAAGTCCAGGAATTTAAGCAATGAAGGGTTCTTGAACTCTTCCACGGAAAATAAGAATTGTGAGGATTCTATTAAGTCTTCTATGTCGTCCGCAAACCTTTCCACGTTTGGAGCCGACACCAATGCTTGAGCCGTGTATTGATTGCCCATTTCCCCGCCTCGAATTGTGGTGTAATAAGCGCCTGGATGCCCTTTTAGTGCAGAAGTCATGGAATCTTGCAATAGAAGATCGTGTTCTACTATCCCTTCTCTCGTTCTCCGAGAGTGCTCATTTAATGAGGTTGGACCGGAATGATTGCCACTTCCCGTGTAATACATTCTTGCCTTTTCTTGAGCTTCCATGTCGTGTGCTTTAATATCCAAGCTCATCTTGGTCATTAACGTGTAAATGGTAAAATAGGAGGCTTGACTTACAGCAAATCCAACAACATATCCAACC
>JAUXAJ010000113.1 GCA_030620005.1 Promethearchaeota archaeon
CAAAAACTTGGTCATCTTTCTTAAATTGTTTTACATCTTTACCTACTGCTTCAACTTCCCCGGCTAGCTCAAGCCCTAGTATAGTTATTTTTTTTGGTCCTCTGAGACCAAACATCATTCGCGCAAAGAACTGTATCAAGGGAGAGAATTTTTTAAAGCCACTTCGAAATATCACGTCCCCTTTTGCTACTGTTGTCGCATGAATCTTCACGAGTACTTCATTGTCCTTGGGAGTTGGTTTTTCTACCTCTTTGAGCTGAAGAACATCCGGAGGCCCATATTTTGTGTATACAATCGCTTTCATAATAGTTTTTCACTTCTTTATATTTTCATTTTTTTTGTTAATTATAACTTTCATCATTTATAATATATTTAATTTATTTATTTCTCAAAAAAAATTCAATAAAATCATTAGAATAAGCTTTAACTATTTCAAGAGCTCCATTCTCTAAGGCTAGTTCTGCTTTATTTAGCTTTAAACTAAGTATTGGTGGATAGATCATTTCAGCGTTTATATTCTCTTGAAGAGATTCAATCCAGAATGGTTCTATTTTAATATCGGAAGGTGCAATATAAAAACATGATATTGCTTTGATAATTAGATTCTTTTTTTTTGAAATTTCCAGGTATTTAAGTAGCCAATTTTGAATTTCCAAACTTGGTACCATCTCACTTATTACATCTCCGATAATCAAGAAATCAAATTTCTCTTCAACTAAGAAAGCAGGATCAATTTTTTTTGCCTTTCCAACGGAAACATCAATGTAATCGTCTAAGCGATCCTGAAGCATTTCAGCAATTATTTTAGAAAATCCTATTCCGTTCTTATATATTATCCATAGTTTTATGTTCATCCACCTTTTTTATAATCAAAAAAAAATTATAGGATTTACCTATTTATTTATTTTTTTTCTTCGCGCAAGCTCCTTGCGAACCATCACGCGCTGTATCCCTGAAAATACTGCCAAAAATAGATGCACTATGAATCCTAGCACCAACAGCACTCGAGCAATGTCGTTGGAAATCCACTGTACCAGAAATCTGAAGACATCCGGCAACACATCTGCAAAATAAGCAAAGTCAAAGGGAAAGACCACAAAGAGCCAAGCAAAGCCGACAGCGGCAAAAAAAAGTCCCCCAAAAGAATCAATGTCGTGAGAGAGGTCTTTGAGCTCAAGTAACAACACGGTACATGTAAAAATCCAATAAATCAGAGATCCATAAAGCAGGACCATCTCCAACGTGCCGAATGTTGCAGTGAAAAAACCTGTTGACAACGTCTGATAGGCAACGAAGTAAAACACAATCAAGGGGAAAACCATAATTATAACGATGGATATGACACGATCGTCCAGCGAGAGGACATCGTAATCTTCCAATTCTTCCTCTACGCATTCAGATAACCAGCTTTTAATAGCTTCTCTCTTGTTCAACTTGTTTCCACCTTTATAATACTTGTTTTTGATTAATTAATTCTTTCACTTTTATATGTGGATGATTGTATCTCTCCCTACCTTGAGTATATTCACCAAATTGAATAGCTTTTTGGGGACAATAATGGAGGCAACCTAAGCATTGTTGACATTTATGCTGCCATTCGGGTTTGTCATTTACGAGTTTAATATTATCGACAGGACAGATTTTTTGACAAATTCCACAACCATTACACTTTTCATCTGAATAATAATTTTCATCTTCAGTATTTACCTTCTCTATAAAAGATTTATATGAACCTTTCATTGGTATTATAGAGCCTTTTTTTCCCTTTCCTTTCTCATTATTACGAATTAATTCAGCAATTTTATCTAATTTTAATTCAGCATCCTTTATTCTTTTTTCTTGTTTTTCTATTGAATGAAGGGGGTTGTGTCTGGCCAATATAAATGCTGAAAAAACTTTAATTAGGAATGCTGCATCAAGTTTTTTGTTTTTTGGTTTCAATAAACTATTTAGCATTGGTATTACATACTGCTTGCCAGGACCGCCTTTAGTACAAACAGCAAATATATATTTTGTATTACTTAAATCAATCTTCTCAATAAAATCAGCGACAATTTTGGGTAGAGCCCAATTATACACTGGAAAAACAAAGCCAACTTTTTCTGATGTGGCGTTTATAGAATTTTGGTTTATAAGGTACGCAATCGGTAAAAGTTCACATTCATTTAGCTTTTCTTTAAGACATTTGGCCATATGTAACGAGTTTCCTGTGCCTGAAAAATAATATATTGTTGTTTGTGAAATTTTATATCACCTTTTTTTTAATAGTTTTTTTTTATTAATTTTAATAGGTATTGGGGCTCTAATAAGAGCATGTTCGCTTCTAAGGAAAAATATTAACATTGGGAGCTTATAGTCCTTAAATGAAAGGAGTACAAATTTATTGATGAAATTATTAAAATCTAAAATATTAAATAATATTTTAAAAATTGAACTTTCCACGGCTAAGAATATGCTTGGGATCGATTACATTCTTTATTGATTTCATTAAATTATAATATTCTGAACTATATGCTCCAATATCGACCATTAATCTACTTCCCACATCGCCCATCATGTAAAATTGCGCACCGTGCTTCATTAATCTTTCAAGAATCGATTTCCAGAGTTTTAAATTTATTTCTTCGATGATTTCGTAATTTTTGCCATCTCTGTAGCTTGCAAAGCTACTAAATCCTGCCGTTAATTCCACATTAGTGTGTTCAATCAAGATTATCGGTCCTGCGCCGGTTATAGGCCGCATTCCGGTTATTGCTAAAATTTTTTGCATGTCTTCTGCGTGTTCCATGTCCCATTGGTCGAGGTCTTGCAGCATTTTAGGATACGACTTTATTGGTACTTTACATTCGGCATCTAAAGGATCAAACCCCGGAACGATACCCCAGAGGTTATGTGCAAAGAGCCAAAAGCCAAAATCGCGATAATGCCATTTTGCAATGTTTCCGTCAGAGATTTCTGGACCAAGTTCTTGAGTTTTCTTACTTAATATGATTTTGTCCAATTGTTTAACTTTTTCTTCTAATTCAGCTTCGGAATTTGCCTCTATAACGTAATAAAATATACCTCGTTTCCTTTTTAATTGTTCCCACATGGGAAACAGTCCATATTGAATACCTACACCTACCACAAGATCCATGAAGAATCCAGCGTCGTAAACGTCAATTCCTTTTTGCCTGATTTCGGAAAACATTTGTGCTGAAGCTTCGAGCGATTTTCGAGGCATTACAAAAGTTTTATAACCGGCAAAAGGGGGTATAGGAAAAACTTGTAACGATGCCTTCGTTTTCACTCCATAAATGCCATTATCCCCGCAGAATAATCCCGCTAAATCTGGACCGTTCCCAAACCTGTTAAACGGAGACTTGGAAAATTTGTTGGCTTGAGATCCTGTTTCAATAATATCTCCCGTGGCTAATACTACTTCAAGCGATACTAGTTGATTCGAGCAGGCTCCGTATTTGGCCGCACCACCAGCGCCGACAGATTGATGAGATAACCCGCCACCAATAGAAGACGTTAGTCCGCTTCCAGGTCCCATGCATCCCGTATATAATCCAAAACGAGATAAATATTCGTTTAATTTCCCCCACGAAATTCCGGCCTCAACAGTAACTACGAGATTTTCTTCATCTAAATTCAGCACATCGTTCATGCTCTTTAAATCCAACACAATCCCGCCGTCCCCAATAGGCTTGCTGCCTCCAAACTCGCAACACCCTCCCCCGCGCTGGATAACAGGGACATTCTCCTCGCTTGCAACTTTTAATATTTCCGCAATTTCTTCAGAACTTTTAGGTCGGATTACAATATCTGGTACTCCTTGTAATACACTATTAACAGTCCTTGAATAAGCGTGTCGGATGTAAATTTCATCAGAAACCCTTTCAGAGACTATTTTTTCTAATTTTCGGTATAATTCTGACATTTTCTTGTTTATAAGATATAATATATATTTTTTTTTATATTTTAAATTTTAATATAATATATTAAAGAGGTTAAGGTTATCAATATTATTAAAAATTGAAGAATATAGAAAAAAACGATTAGTAGTTTTATTTGTAATTAGATCGTGTTTTTCCTTCTAGGATTTTTGATTGTAGATATTAGCACATATGCGCTTTATAAAAGACTACAAAAAACAAACGAATAATTTAAGGAAAAAAAAGAAGTAGTATAAAATTCATTTTTCTTTTAAAAAGAGTTTCTCCATCCATTTGGGCAAGAAAAACCCTCCGTACAATAGAATTGCACAGAACATGACTAATATTCTTGCCATGACAAGTACGGGAATAATAGGGATTAACACTTCCAAAACAGCGGCAAATGCAAATAAAGTAAAACTAATGAATAATAGCTTACCTTTTAATCGAATTCTTTTATCTTCTGATTTAAGAGATTCGTTCGCAATCCAAAAACCTATTATAGTTATCATGGTTAGAATAAATAGTAAATAAAGTTCGCTGAAAGGAGCGTAGTCTACTTGTATCTCGTTCATTGGGGTTCCTAAAATCGTCGTATCAGTAAAAAGGAATATCGTGTACATTATTTCGAGGATAATGTAAATGATTCCAAAAACAATCGTGAGCCTTTTTTTCATTTTTTTTTTTAATCTAGACAAAGTAATGCCAGTTAAAACCCAGAAAAAATTAGATAGTGGTAACCAACATCCATGTAATAAAAAATAGAACTCTATAGGAGGAATTATATCAAAAAAAACAACGCTAATGAAATTAAAGGCAATGCCTGACCACGCTGCGGCCAATCCCGTGCTGCTTATACCTGCATAGAGAATAGATTTTCTTTTAACTTTAAAATATTTAGCGATCATTATCCACGCTATTATCGTGACAAACAACACATATAATAACGTGACAAATCCTAAAAGCATGAGTTCTAAACTTAAAATCATTATTAACTCCGATTAATTTTTATTTAAGATAATTTTAGAAAATTATATAGAAATCATATATAATATTGATCTTAACGTAAATAAATATATCTTGAAAAATTTTAATCCGTAGATCTTATTATTGCATTATTCTTGCTTTAAACAATGAAACCATCAAATATAATAAAAATGTATTAATTGTATTTCAAATTACATTTATTCAATTCACATATTAGAAATGAATTGTTTTAAAATTATCAAGTTAAAATTTTTTAATGAAAAGGAATAAATTTCGATGAGATCAAAAAAACAACTTCGAGTTGTTGACGGAAAAAAGTATTATGGTGACGCTTGGATGGAAAAGCGAGGTGATTTATACATTTTACATTTAAAAGGGTCTCCATATGAGATTGGTTATCAGCACGGCATTTTAATGCGCGACGAGATTAAGCAGGGTGCTGTCAACGATTACTCAGATGCCTTAAATGGGAGGGTAAATACACGCTCTCTAATGTCTTGGATAATGAAACAATATTTAAACAGAAAAATATTTAAGCCATATGAAAAAGCCCAACCAAGTGATCTAATAGATGAACTCAAGGGAATCGCTGACGGTAGCGGGGTTCCTTTCAAAAAGATCTTCAAGGCTAATCTCCATACAGGAGTTTTCATGAACATGATGCCCGTAATATTCAAACAAAATCTTAAAAAATTTCAGAAACTGGGGGTACAGATTGGAGCGTGCAGCACTTTTGTTGCAACCAAGGGAGCCACTGTTGACGGTAAAACGATAGTTGGAAGAAATACTGACTATGGTGGAGTAGAAAGTTGGCCTAAATATCAAACCGTTATGTTTATCGAGCCTGATGAGGGATACAAGCACGTCAAACTAGGTACTGCGGGAATCGTGCTATGGGCGCCAGGCATGAACGAGAAGGGAATCGTGCTTTGTGGACATTACATGATTTACGAAGACATCACGCCTAATGGTTGGAACATTGCAGCCTTCACAGACGAGATATTGCGAAAAGCATCCAATTTAGATCAAGCTATAGAAATACTGAACAATAACCCTCGTGGCGCCGTGTGTGGGTTTGTCATTACTGATGGAAAGACGAAAGACGCTTTTGCCGCCGAAGTAAGCTCGGGCAAGGCCACGATTAGGCGATTGGAAGAAAATAGATTGGTAATGACTAACATGGCGATCACGGAAGAAAAGAGAATGATTGATCTCGTTTCAAAATACAACTTCAATGAAGGATGTCCCGGTCGTTACCGCAGGCTGATGCAATTAATAAAAGAGAATCGTGGAAAGATCGATCCACCTTTAGCTGCCGAGTTCATGGGAGACCATATTAGATATACAACTGGAACTGAAAGGACCACGTATGGGATAATATCAGTCGCCGATAACGTCAATAGCATCGTGTTTTCTCCTGAAGAATTAAAGCTCTGGGTAGCCGCGGGTCCAGCGCCAGTAGCAAATAATCCTTATATCGGGTTTGACTTTAATGAGGAAATAAAAGGAAATAAATCCAAGATTACACCCGAAATTCTTCCGGGATATCAGTTCAAGGATCCAAATAAACGTCTAGGTCAGCAAAAGTACGTTGAAGCGTATTATATTCTTGAATCAAATCCAAAACAAGTAGATGATATCCTTAAGCTACTTCGAGAAGCTTCTGAACTAGATCCTGATGAAATAATTTATTATCAGTTGATTGCGAAATATTTACTCCGTAGAGGGGCTTACGATGAAGCCATATCAACCGTGAATAAGGCCTTATTGTTAAAACAATCCTTAAATGAAAAAGCTCACAACTATTTACTTTTAGGGTTGCTTCACGATCTTAGCGACAAGAGGCAAGAGGCACTATCTAATTATCGAAAAATAGATGATTTAAGGAAACAAGAACCCAAAGATCCTTGGTTTAGAATAAATAGTTTACTTAAGGCCTACGCAGATAAATATAAGATAAAGCCGTTCAGCAAAAAAAATTTCAGCGACCGATCCGTATCAATCGATTTTGCCCAGGGGTCTGGTATTGAATAGAATTTTTAACAGAATTTTAAAAATTCCGGGAGGGTTTTTTGGACTCCTTTCAGTATCATTAGGTTTTTTATTCGTTTTTCTTTCATATAATCATTTTCCAGATTTCGACATGATAAATAATGACGTGAGCGTTTTAGGGATTGGGCCCGGCTTGTCTGCTCCGCTCTTTAATATCGGACTGATCATGACTGGAATAACTGCTGTTCCGTTTTACGTTTCACTTGGGAGAATATTGCAGCAAGAGAATAGTCGTGGTTTATCAAGAAAAACAATTAAATTATCGATTGTTGGTTGTTTATCATTATCGTTGATAGGGTGTTTTCCTTTAATTAATCTATTAATGAGCGTAATTCACGTTATATTAGCTATTATATTTTTCGTGAGCGCATTATTAAGCTTGATGTTTTTCAGTAGGATGATGTTAAGAGAAGAAAGTTTTTCAAATATACACGCTTATCTTGGTTATATAATCGGGGGCATAGTTACAATTTATTTAATAACAAGGCTTTCAATAATCGAATGGATCGTATTCTTTGCTCTTGGAGTTTGGATTGTAGATATCAGTATTTATACCCTTTATAAAAGACAATCATTTGAGTAGCTCTTTTTTGCGATTTTAATCATTCCTATGAATCAACTCGAGAGCTAAATTTATAAATCTAGTTCTATTTAAAGTCATAACGAGGTGATAACATGGGAAAAAAAACCAAATCTACAATTTTCCACGACAAAATTGCTGAAGCATACGAATCGTCATACACTGAGCCTTTTTGGCAACTATATTTTAAAGTGACTTGGCACAATCTAAAAAAATATCTCCCCCAAAAAAAAGGTGCAAAAGTTCTTGATGCGGGTGGAGGAACTGGGTTCTGGTCCCGTAAATTAGCGGAGCGTGATTATCACGTTGTATGTTCTGACATTGCCCCAAAAATGTTAGATGTTGGATCAAAACTAGCTGAAAAAGAAAAACTTGAAAAAAAAAAAGAGTTTAAACACTTAGATATTGCAAACATGAAATGTTTCGAAGACAATTCTTTTGACATGGTAGTGGCACAAGGAGATCCAGTTGGGTACTGTGGTGATCCACAGAAAGCGCTTAATGAGTTAACTAGAGTCGCCAAAAAAGGTGCTCATGTAAGCGTGTCAATTGACAGTTTTTACGCTAGGCTTGGTATATTGTTATCACAAAAAGATTTTAAGCAGATTGAAAAGTTATTGAACACTAATATATCCGAATTTGACAACAGATTCACTCAATATAACTTTACACTTGAGGAACTAAAGAAAATGTTTGAAACAAGCGGATTAAAAGTTGTTGACGCAATTGGCAAACTTGTTTTCATTAGATTCATCCCAAGAAACAAGATAAATGAGATGTTATCAGATAAAACGTTTTTTAACAAGATTTATGAAATTGAAATTAAGTTCAATAATGATCCCTCAGTTATCGGTCAATGCGGGCACATACAAATGATTGGGAAAAAATAAAAAAATGATGAACTCCTAAGAAAACTCCTTATTTTAACCAGGTTCTAAATTAAACAACATTAAAAAAAAAAAATAGATTATATTTTTGATGCTATAAAGTCTATTACATCTATTAACTGCATTTTATCTTTAATTTCAGGTTCCATTTCTTCATAGGCGTCTTTGAAATTACCGATGCAGAATGGATAACTAGTTGTTAGTATATCTGCTCCAGATTCCATAGCTTCTCTAATTCTTTCTTTCGAAATGTCTTTTGCTAAATCTGGAAATTGGCTTTTAACACCTCCCCCCGCACCACAGCACCATGCATTATTCCGATTTCTTTTCATCTCAATTAACTCAATTCCGGGGATTTTTGAAATGACTTCTCTTGGAATATCGTACAAATCCATGTGCCGTCCTAAATGACAGGGGTCGTGGTAGGTTACTTTTAGTTTATCACCTTCAGCAGCTTTAAACGGAATCTCGTCATTGCTTAACATTTCCACTAAAACTTCGGTAATGTGTTTCACTTCAAATGGTAACTCTTCACCTATTAATTCGGGATAATCTTTTTTCAGAGTTCTATAACACCCAGCACACGCAGTAAATACTGTTTTAGCGCCCATTTTTTTAAATTCATCTATGTTATGTCTTACGGATTCCATTACTGCTTTTTCGTCGCCAATTCTTAGCGCAATCGAACCACAGCACTACTCGTCTTTAGAAATTGCTAATTCTTTTCCAGCAGCACTTAGGATTTTCATCATGCTCTTTAAGGTCTCCACCTGTCGTAAAGGCATGGTACAGCCTCCATAAAAAACTAATTCTCCCTGATCTTTTATATTGGAAAATTCGGATGCCCATTCTAATTTCTTTGCCTTATCTTCACCATAAGGATTTCTCATATCAGGGTTATTCATGTACTCTATCAAGGTTGCATGTCTTTCAAGCGGGGCACATCCCGATTCGACGAGGTCTTTTCTTAGCGCTTTCCACACTTCAACGTGATCAATCCATTTGGACGTGTTTAGCACTATATATTCGTTCTGCGATTGATGACAAACTTCTGAGCAGCTTCCACATTCCGAGCATTGATATACGAATTCGGCTAGTTCTTTACTAAGAGGAATCTTTCCTTCCAATATACTTTTCAGAACGCCCATTCTTCCACGTGCAAAATAAATTTCAAAAGCCGCATCCCCTTTTGCTTCTTTTACAGGACAAGTTAAAAACCTTCCCACAACAGGTCGAATGGCATATCCGCAGTCGCCACAACCCTTCAGCCGCCCTAATAAATTTAGAGGCGTATACAGGACATGATGGCTTCCCACTGCTTTTTAATATTTTCTATCTTTGACATATTTCCATTTTTTATTCTTTTGCTGTAATTTCAAAATTACAAAAATAATATTCATTATTATTATTATGTTCTTTAGCTAACATATTTATATTTTTCTAAAAAATATTTTTGCTCATGTTTATCAGGTGTCAGCTCATTTTAATTTATTTGGAAGCTCTAAAAATCTGTAAATATTTCAGAAGACTAACGGTATTGAGAATTTACTGGATATTTAAAGCCAATTAGTTAAATTGTTATTAGGTTTTTTTTCCTTATTATCTTTTTTTTTCTTCAATAAATTTAAAATTCCATCGACATCTTTCGATTTTATTTTTTTTTCGAAAATTTTCTCTTGATCTTGCTTGATATCTAAAATTGGAAAAGTTTGAATTAATTTTCTTACTTGGGTTAAACCTAAATATTTTCTGGTATATTCAGCATTAGAATATTTATATGTTGTCAGAAAATCGCTGTCTAAAGTCTTTCTAAAATGTTCTAAAAGAAGATTGAAATACTTTTTTAAAAGAATTTGGTTTTTAAGAGTCAAAGTCGGATCTAAGAATATTTGAATTGGAGAAGTTCTATATGTCGCTTTTGAAACATAAATACCGTCAACATCGAAATCATCTTTAATTTCATAGAGACCTACTCGACCTTTATATGAACCAGTATCAACCGTCCTGACATATAAGATGTTGTTTAATACTCTATTTTTTAAATCTTCGTTGATTTGTATTTTAAGTCTTTTATAATCGTTAGAGATATAAGCATTAGTGTCTATAACTGTAATAAATTGGTCTCCCTTGTTATTTTGAACTTCTTCATTTAATAAATAATATTTTACATTTAAGGGATTTTTTGCTTCATATTTCTGTGTAAAATCATCGAAATAGGCGCCACCTCTATACTTCCATTCAGGTTTCAAAATATATTTAATGTCTAATACTTTATTATTTTTTTTAATTTTTTTCCCGTCAAATCGAATATCTGTTAAGCTTGGTTTATTTTTTCTTTTAAAGAACCCCATACAAATATTTGTGCCTGTAAACTCAAAGATTTGAGTCTCAAATATGTACATCTTTGATATTTTGTAATATTCCAAAAAATCCATTCGGAATTTATTAGATACTGCTGCTCCAAATAAAAAATTTGAAGGTATAATATATACAAGATTTTTAATGTCATTTCGGAGGTCGTTAATCATGGCTATTTGATATAAATCTTGATATCCCTCATTTTCATTTTTGAAATATTTAAGATGGCTTTCTGTTTCTTTATGCTTTCTAATAAAACCCAAATATAAATATGGAGGGTTAGTGATATGATAAATAGGTAAACTTTTTCTAATTAATTCTCTTGGATAATTCATTAAATTATCTCTTTGCTTTATGTTTAATTTAGCAATATTTTCTGAAATACCATATGAAGTTGCTTTTTCAATGGTTTTATCAACCATTTCCGGTTGGATATCATACATGCATATATTTTTTGAAAAGAAGTCATTTCTCTTCTCAATGGGGATTGAATCTAATATTGGTAAAATTAAATTGCCTTCCCCACAAAATAAATCAACCCAGATATAATCATGTAAGTCATTTTCAATTTCAGGAAATATATATTCTAAAAATGTATCTGTGGAAGTTAAATGCACTCCTAATGTTCTACGCGAAGTTCTACCTTTTGAGTCTTTAAGTTTTTCCAGCATTCTTATATATTGTATTTAATCTTTAATTCAAAAATATTATTCTATAATTTGTTAATATTTTAATAGTGTATTAATTATTAAGAAAAAAAATTGGGTGGTTACAAAATTCAGTGTTTTACGGGAAAATATTTAAATTAAAACGATTAACTAATATCATTCACTAATGCTATAAAAAAAACAAAAAAAGTAATCCTTGAAAGGTGAGCCAAAATCTCGGATGTGGTCATTTATACTGACTTTGAAATGCTTTTATATGGTATTGGAATAACTCTCCTGTTTATTTGTGCCCTCCGATATTTCGGAATGGCACGAAAAAAGGAAAATCCCAACGAAAAATTGATTAATCGCGCATTCGGCCTCTTTCTCATTGGTTTTACCATTCAGTCAAGCTTGCTCGTTCTTTACTTCTTATCCTTGGAAGGTTATCCTGTAGATCATTCGTTTAGGGGAAATCTTGAACTTGAAAACATCTCCTTGCTTTCCGAATGGCTGTATAGAGGATCATGGATAACATGGCACACGTCGGGAGCAATATTCATTCATGCTGTGGAGAAAATACAAGATAAGAAAATTCCTGTCGGTCCTATTATCGGCATCATTGGCATCTTTTTTGCGATTTTTCTCCCAACATTCGAAATGTTTTTAATAATAGGGTCTATTCCATTTCTATTTATGGCATTATATGAGCTTCACGTGTTATTTACGCTCATGAAATGGGCTAAAAAGGAGCTAAAAGCAGCTACTTCTTTCGTCTTCCTGGGAACTATTTTAATTTCCAATCCCCTAATGTTTACAATTCCCAATACCATGATGGCTGGAGCAATGCCCTCAATAGTCCTTCCTTTATCGTTAATAACGGGCGCGATTCTAAACTTGGCTCCGACAATCGTGAACCCCAAGTTCTTCTTGCGAAGCACGAGTTATTGGTACGCGTTCCTTGCAGGCGTGATTGGGTATTTCATGTTCATGCTTGTTTTCGAAATAATATCTTCACCCGAATATGCTATTAATACTTTTATTTTACTCATTTATATTAGCGTTGAGTGCGCGTTTTTTCTCAAGTCCGTCTTAAAAGAAGAAGGAGCTAGCACGAAAAAAAGCGTTGACGTCACCGGCATATTCACCAGACCCGAGACCATCACCGAAGAAGAAGTCTCGATTTCCAAGGAAAAGAAGGTCTGCTTGGTTTGTAAGGGAAAATTGGGAGGATTTAACAAGTATATTTTCATGTGTCCTGACTGTAATGCGTTTTACTGCGAAAAATGTTCTAAAGCGTTAAGCAACTTGGAAAACACATGTTGGGCGTGTTATGCTCCCATCAATCCTTCAAAACCCTCAAAACCGCTCGAGCAAGAGGAAAAAGAAGAAGTAGTGGTGGAAGAGGGCGTTCCAAAAAAAGGTGGAGGCGACGCGAAATGACGGAAATAATGTTTTATAATTTGGCTTCCCATCACTGAATTTTGTAACCACCCAAAAAATTCATATAAAGGATATAGCACCAATTATCTCAAAATATGAAGATGCTGTAAAAAACGCAATCATGAAGATTTTTCAAGTAGTTGATTTAATCGGGCTTGAACTGACGCAGAATATTGTAAAAAAATTGAAAGAAAAATAAAAAAAAACCATAAATTGAAAGAACAGATGGCCAAGATATTTTCTGAATTGTTAAAAGAATACCGTAGTAGAGGAATAGAATTCGTCATCGCGGATCAATCTCCCAAAAGTTTATTCGAAGACATCGTGACTCAACCGAGCATAAAAATTGTTTTCAGAAGTGATTACCCGAATAACTTGCTGTTTTCCGAAGATCCTGAGGAGCGACAAATGCTGACGCAATTAGAAAATAGGCTTGCCTTGGTTATTAACGGAGCAACTGGAGAAAAATATATAATCAAAACTTTAGATTATACAAGAAATAAGCTTTCATCTTAAAATTTTTTATTTAAATTTGATGAAAATATTTTTCTTTAATAACTTAAATTAAAAAATATTTTAAAAAAGTAGGAAATTGATTTATATAAGTAAAAAGAATTTGAAATTCAAATGCTTATCAAAAGAAACAAGGACTTTGTAACAACATTTAATTTACCATTTAATAAAAAATTGAAATTTTTATTGTAAAAAAAAAGTAAATTGAGGTGGAAAAAATTAGTAGGGATGAACCAATTAAGGACATGACCATTGATGAAATTATCAATTTATTAGCAGATGTAAAAGTCCAATTAAATGAAATTACTGAAATGGTTGATTTAATCGGGCTTGAACTGACGCAAAATATTGCGAAAAAATTGAAAGGAAAATAAATGAAAATCATAACTTGAATGGGATCTTCTTTTGGAGCAATTTTGGACATCGTGATAAGAGTTTTTAATCCTATTAAAAAACTCTTTTAATAGGAGGGGTAATAAATGGAATTTTAACAGGATTTACGACCTGTCTTCCGTTTTTTTTATAGATACTTTCAAGTTGAGAAATAAAATAAAAAAGAATAAAAGTCAAAACAAAATTTTTTTCGTATTATTCTCCCCAAAAATTATATTTTCCTCTCGACAATATGAAATTCGGGTCGAGAGCCTTTTTTATTGATTTCATTAAATTGTAGTATTCAGGAGTAAATGCTCCGATATCAACCATCAGACGAGACATGAAGTCCTCCATCATGTACCATTCAACACCGTACTTGGTGACCCTCTCTAGAAGTGATTTCCACAATTTAAGATTCAATTCCTCAAATTCCTCGTGAGCTTCTCCACCATAATATTTAGGAAAACTTGTAAATCCGCAAGTTAATTCCA
>JAUXAJ010000033.1 GCA_030620005.1 Promethearchaeota archaeon
ATAAAATTTTCGTCGGGTGATTCACAAGCTATGGTTTTTTTCAATTTTTACGAAAACTAGAGCCATGAAGTTGAGAGAAAAACGGGTGAACGCTTTAATTTTAAAAATCTTGAATAGATTTAAATAAGAAAGTGGTCCTATTCTTTTATTAGAAAATAATAAAATTTACGAGTAGTTTATAAAATTCAAATCAAAAATAAAACAAATGCATTAGGTGGTAAATGGAAAAGTAATTATGAAAGGAAGAATGGCTAGATTGATTTCCAATCGTTGGGAAAAAATAGATACGAATCGTATCTAAATACGATAGTTCATGAAGAACTATAAAAAAAACTTGCACTGCTCTAGTGGGAGTGCGTGACCTTCCGTCCTAGGTCAACAGGAGGACATTTGTCCAGAATTTTTGCGACGGTGATATGATAGTGACTAATTTTCTCATAATAACTTCGTCCGAAGATACGGCTAGCATGAACATTCGAGATAAATTATTAAATTCTGATTTGTTTAACTTCAAAGAAGTAAACTCAAAATGGCACGAAAACCCACTATTTAAATTCGAGAGTGCAAGTTCTGAATTTTTGAAAAATCATGATTTACATGATCATCAAATATATCTTGGTTTAACGACAGAACCATTAATATATCTTAATGACTTGAAATTGAAAGAAACTGCTGAAAATTTTGACTTGCTATTATTCACAAGTCGGCACACGTCAAAAACTGCTCGTCCTGCTTTCTTAACCCATTGTACTGGCAATTGGGGAAATGACGCGGATTTTGGGGGAAATCCTCAAGAACTTTCTCATTCTAGTGCTTTATTACTTAAAGCAGGAATCCTTTCTTTAATTGAACAATCTTCCCTTTCAAATTTAACGGAATTCTCTCGTGATATAGAGGTAACCCATCATGGTCCAACTGTTTTAGAAAAACCTCTAATTTTCATGGAATTAGGAAGTAGTAAAAATGAATGGGTTATTCACGAAGCGGGAAATGTTGTTTCCAAATCAATTCTTGAAACAATTCGAAAATACATTGAATATCAAAAAGATGAAAGTCAATTAATAGGACTTGGTTTTGGTGGGCCGCATTATGGTACAAATTTTCTTAGACTAATAACAAATAAAGAGATTGCTATTTCTATTTCTCATATCTGTCCAAAATATCACATTCAAGATTTAAACGATGACTTAATTTCTCAAATGATTAGTAAGAACTTAGAAAAAGTAGAGTGTTTTATTTTGGATTGGAAAGGAATGAACTCTCAAGATAAAAAGCATTTAATTCCTTTATTGGAAGAGTTTGACGTTCCTATTAAAAAAACTAAAGAGTTAAATTAATTCCGTCAAGAAAAGAAAAATCTCTCTCAATTAACTTCATTCTTAATTTTTCCGTAATATTTTACTAAATTTTTAAAAATAAAATGACATGCACTAAATCTTTGAGTTGCTGACTTAGATAAAACTAGTTGGAGAAAACCGTGATGCTTGACATCTTCATTTGGAATAAGATTTAATTCTCTAATATTATAAAAGCTCCTCCAGAAACCCGTTGGCCACCCTATCAATGAATTTAAAAATAGATCGTACTTGATTTGACCTTCCATGCTTAGTGTTAATTCTTTATTTAGAGTATAAAAATACGATTCATTGTCTTCTTCAATGTTAATAATTCCATCTTCTTTAATTTCTTCCATTGTTTTACTTAGTGTCTCTATCGACACATTTTTATTCAATCTTTTTAGACTGGCCGACATATCTTCGAGTGTTATTCCCTTTAGTTTAATCATGAGGTATTCTCGAGCAATAATGTTATATTTTAATGGCACAATTTCGTGCTCCATTTTATTAAATTGAACTAAAGGCCCTAAGATTTTTCTCGCTACAAGATATTTTAAAATTAATTGGTCTTCTTTAGAAAAATCACTTTTGAATAATTCTGAATCTTCAAAATATGAATTGTATAGCGTTTTTAACAATGAGCATATCGAAAAATAGCCGTCAATAAGTGAATTTACAACGGTTTTTAAAACACTAATTCTATAATCTAAATTTTTAAGAAATTTATCCTTTTCTAGTGGAATTTGCCTCACAACATGAGGCTCTTCGTTTAAAGGTTTAAAATATTCGTACCATAACCGTTTAAATCTAGGTCCTTGCGTTCTTACAATGGTTGAGAGTTTTATGACGATGTCAAGCAGCCTATTTAAAAACTCTTTTTCGTTAACTTGATTCATTCAAGAAATCCTAAAATTTCTTTTAATAAAATAATTATAACTAACCAATATAATAAATTTAGGGTTTTTGAAAAAGAAATTTAATTAATTAACTATTAATAAAGACTAAATCTCACGCATTACTTCTATTACTTTATTTACTTGGCTATCATTAATAATTAGTGGAGGTAAAATTCGAATCACTGTCAGACCAGCATTTAAAAACAAGACGCCCTTTTTTTCAGCATTTTTTATCATATCTTTTACTTTCTTTCTATATTCGACACCAATCAGTAAACCCTTACCTCTCACGCTCCTAATAATTTGATTTTCCTCAGAATACTCAAGCATGTTTGAAATTATTCGCTGTCCTTGCTTTGCAGAATTTTCTACAAGCTTTTCTTCAATAATTATGTCAATAACGATATTTGCTGCGGCACATATTAGAGGACCCGCGCCAAAAGTTGTATTTGCCTCACCTACATTCATTTTATTGTATAAGTCTTCAGACGCAATTGTCGCTCCCATGGGCAATCCACCAGCTATGGCTTTTGCCATGCACACTATATCAGGTACCATATCGTAGTGTTCAAAAGCAAACATTTTTCCAGTCCTACCAAACCCTGTCTGAACCTCATCGCCTACCAATAATAAATCGTTCTCGTCGCATAATTCCCGAAGTGCTCTAGGAAATTCTTCTGGAGCGGGATGAACGCCTCCTTCTCCTTGAATGCATTCTAAGAAAATTCCAACAGTATTTTCGTTCATTAATTCCCTTACCGAATCTATATCGCCAAAAGAAGCAAATTTCACGTTTGGAGTCAACCACGATAAAAATGGCTTCCTATATTTCATATTGTGTGTCATCGCTAAAGACCCTAAAGTCCTTCCATGGAAGGCTCTCTTAAATGCGATTATTTCAGGCTTTTTCTTGTCTCTATTAGCCGCTAACACTAGCTTTATTGCCGCTTCAATTGCTTCCGTTCCACTATTAGATAAAAACGTTTGAGTTAAAAATTTTGGTGTTATTTCAGCTAATTTTTCCAAAAATCTTGCTCGTTCTTCCACTGGAAATCCTGGTGGAACCATTACTAACTTTTCAAGCTGATTTTTTAATGATTCAATAAATTTCGGATGACTGTGACCGATATTTAAAACGGCGTGTCCAGAAATGCAATCTAAGTATTCAATACCGTTTTGATCGTATAGATATACCCCTTTTCCTTTTGTAATAACGTAATCTCGCTTCGGAAATAGCTTAGAATGGTGTGTTTTTTCAAGCTCTATTAATCTAGAATAATCTTCTGACATCGTACTCAGATTTATTGTTATATGATAAGTAAAATCTTTTTAAGCAAAAATAATTATAGGATTGAATGAAAAAACTTCAACTATTCAATTTATTAAGTTTTAAAAATTTTAAATAAGTTAGAGCTAAAAAAAATAAAAGAAAAGAAAATGAAGATTGATCACATAGCAGTTGCCAGTAATACCGAAGCCCAGAGCGACGACTTTTTCGTGAATCTGTTAGGGTTAAAGAAAGCACGGATGTTCGTAGTATCATCGGGTTTATCTGAAAAATTCTTCGGGATTAAGAAAGAACTTTCGGTGATTAGATATCAAAACGAACATATCAACGTAGAAGTTTTCATTACGAACGACAATAGCAAAGCCAAAGACGCTTACACCCACCCATGCTTATTAGTTGGTAAATGTGAAGAGTTAGTAAAAAAAGCTTCATCAATGGGATTTGAAGTAATTAAAGTCCAGAGGAAAGATTCAAAGGAAATAATCTTTATTAAAGATTATTTTCAAAATCTTTATGAAATTAAAAGCGCAAATAAATGACGATTTTTTTAAGCTAATATTTTTGTACGAGATCAAGGATATCTCATACAATTAACTCACAATATTTATTAAACTTTGATTTTATACATTAATTAGAGAAATAATGATATACTTTTTTAATAGCACTTATAAGTAGCATTTACAAAATGTCCAAATCGTATAAACTTAAAATTATTTTAGGTGGATCTGCTAACTCTGGGAAATCTACTTTTTTAAACAATTCTGTCATTCACGAAACTCCTATAGGCGTCTCTTTTAAGCCAGTAGATTGCTTCGTAAACGATGAAGATTCATATAAATTTGTTTGTTGGGATTTAAAGGTCAGAGAAAGATTTCAGTTCATGTATAAGATATTTTGTAGAGGTGCTTGCGGAGCATTATTATGTTTTGACGTCTCAAATTACAAATCGTTCAATGAATTACACATGTGGATTAAAATTATTAGAGAAAGCGCCGGAAACATACCTATTTTTTTGATTGGAACGAAGATTGATCTACCTAGAAATGTTTTCGACGACGATATTTCTCGATTAATTGAAAAATATAATTTAGATGGTATTTATTTTGCATCAATTCACCAAGAACACGATAGAAAAGCGATTATCTTCAGAAAATTAATCGAAAAATTAAATCCTAATAATGTAATATCCGATTTTTCTATTTTCTTACCTAATAACATATCTGATAAAAAGTTCAGAACTTTCTTAGAATATTTTTCGAAATGCCCTCTATGTGACAGGGAGAATCATTTTGACTATCTAAAAAATTTCTTTTTTAGTAAAAATACTGAAATGATTAAATTAAAAGAAAAGTTGTTAGGACTAGTTAAAGCATCCAAAAAAATTGACAAGAAGTATAGACCATTAATCGGTATCCCTTGTTGCCACTGCTTTAAAGAAATATTTGAAAAAAAATGATCCTATTTATTTAGAATTCCAGAAGCCTTTATTATTTTTAAATGGTCAAACGCTAAAATTTTCTTTGAAATTTCTGTAATTCTAACGATCTCTAACGATTCTGCGTCATCTTCCGCTTTTGGCTTTTGTTTTGCTGATACAGGCTTGCATAAAAATGCTATGGTAACCGTGTGTCCACGAGGATCACGCTTAGGATCAGAAAATACTCCAATCAACTTGTCTAATTTTACATTAAGGCTAGTTTCTTCTTTTGCTTCTCTCATGCATGCGCGTTCTACGGTCTCACCAACGTCAACAAAACCACCAGGTAGCGCTAATTGCCCTTTGAACGGGGGATTCTTTCTACGGATGAGTATTAAATTGCTTTTTTTGTAGATAATAACTGCGTCTACAGTTAATAAGGGTGTTACTGGTTTTTGAGATTTTTTCGCTGGTGCTTTCTTTTTGGCCATATTTGTTCAATTTCTTTATCTTGATTTATTATAATTAGATAATGGTTTACAATTAAAAGTTATTAGATTTAGAGTTAAGAATTTTACCAAAAATCATGAGTCAAAAAAATTTGAATTTATTGAAAAGTCAATTATAAAAAGATAAATTTAATTAAATCTAAATTTTAGTTATTAAAGTAATCATATAAAAATTTGCGTGATAAAATTATGTCAATTAATCTATGGCTTATTTATGTTATTGGATATGGTATCGCTATGTTTTTTCAAATATGGGCTAATAAAAAGCGGGGAGAACCTTTTGAAGACCCTGAATTATTATTTAAGTTTAAAGGGAAAAAAATCTTTCTAATTGGCATGATATGGCTCTTTGGAGGATTTGCCATTAGTCTTTTTGCACCTGTAATTTTTGGACTTCAATTCTATATTGGATTAATATTTTGCATTATCGGGTTAATTATCGTATTGGCAACATTCTATAGCTTTGCACAGAATCCCGGACTTGTTACAACAAGAATTCATCGCTATTCAAGAAACCCAAATTATGTAGGTTGGATAATTTTTTATTTTGGTCTCTCTCTGATGAGTTGGTCTTTATCAATTTGGAGCATCATTTTTTTCATATATTTCCTCATTACCATTCCATACCTTCACTGGTGTGTGATATTAGAAGAAAAATTTTTATCTAATAAATATGGTGATACATATAAAGATTACTTAAAAAATACACCAAGATATTTAGGTATTCCAAAAAAAACAAATCCTAATTTAAATTATTAATTTAATCATATTAAAGAATTTTGGGGATAAAACCATGTCAATTCTATATAATCTATGGCTTTTTTATGTTATTGGTTATGTGTTTGCCTACTCCACTCAAATATGGGCTAATAAAAAAAGAGGTGAGCCTTTCGATAACCCTGAATTTTTATTTTCTGATAAAAAAATTGTTGTTATCGCTATGGTTTGGCTTTTTGGAGGTTTAGTAATTAGCATTTTTGTCCCCGTTAATTTTGGGTTCTTATTCTACATTGGTTTATCTTTTTACATTTTAGGATTAATCATTGTAGAGCTTACATTGTATTCATTTGCGCACAACCGGGGACTTACTATAACCAGAATTCATCATTATTCAAGAAATCCGGGTTATATGGGATGGACAATCTTTTATTTTGGTCTGACTCTGATGGGTTGGTCTGAATCAGTCTGGAGCATCATATTTTTGATTTATTTCATCATTACTATACCTTATTTTCACTGGACCGTTTTACTTGAAGAAGCATTTTTAGTGAAGAAGTATAAGGAACCCTACCGTGAATATCTAAAAAATACTCCAAGATACTTGGGGAGACCAAAAAGTAAAGCGACAACTTCTAACCATAATATGTAGAAATAATGAAAGTAGCTTTTACAATCTCACTGTAGAAGAATCAAAGAAAGGCAAAAAATATACTTCTTTTTTTATTAAAGGTGTCAGAACTTACATTGCCAAAGTATTTAAAGTTATAATTTCTGAAAATTATAAATTAATATTCTTTAATTTTTTTTTTCTACTAATTTTGACATGTAATTTTTTACATTCGTGATAAGAAAACTAAAAAGAAAAGCAAATCTTTCCTTTATTTATACAAATTATGATTAAAAAATTTTCAAAATTCAAAATTATTTATTGTTGATAAGAATGGTTGAAATAATCCATTTTAGTGATCTACACTTGGGTTGTGGCGATTTTCGAAAGGAATATCTTGAAAATGTAATTAATTACATTGATGATGTGAACCCAGATATTGTTATATGCACAGGAGACATTGTGCATAAAGGAAGATTAAATCAGTATGAAGCAATAGTTCCTTATCTTAATAGAATAAAAGAAAAGCATGCTTTTCTCATCGTCCCTGGTAACCACGATGTTAAAAATTCGGGCATTATTCGCTTTGAGCGCGCAATAGGACCACGTAGAACGAAAAAGATCTTAGAAGAAAAAGACACGTTGGTTGTAGGATTATGTAGCGCAAAAGACGATGTATCTACAGGAGAGATTGGCGACGAACAGCTTGAATGGGTTGCATCTCAATTTAATCAATATACCGATTCTGAAGGTAATAACACGCGTTACGAGAACAGGATTATTGCTTTGCATCACCATGTTATAGGGGTGCCTTATAATGGCAGAAAGGCAACAACCTTAACTGATGCAGGCGAAATCATTGAATTAACCCAATTAATGAATATAGATTTAGTGTTAATGGGACACAAGCACATTCCGCATGCCTATATAATAGAGGGTCAAAATGACAGAGGAACGGCTTTTATATATTGTGGAACAAGTTCTTCAATTAAAGTGCGAGCTGACGAGGCTCCAAGCTTTAATCACATATTTCTTGAAAAAGGTAGTCTTACCGTAAATATTGTCAATTCTGACATGCTTGAAGAAACTGTTCTTCTCTCTCGAAAAGAAGGGCACACTAAATTCGTACGACCACGCCAAGCGAGGATTGAACATCTGTTAAAAGTAAAGCAATTTGACGAATTACATTAAAAATTATCCCATTAAATTAGTAAACACGTTAAACAAGAAAATAATTAGAGCAAATCCCGCAATTCCGGTAATAAAATAAAGAGGATTGCCTTTTTCTTTCTCTGGAATAATTTCTCTTACGATACTATAAAGAATTACTCCCAAAATGAACGAGAAAAGAATGAAAATCAGTTCCAATTCTAAATTAATTGGTAGAATAAATTCGAACACTAATCCTATAAAAACGCCCATATTAGCAGCTGAAGACAAAATAACTTTATTTACAAATTTGATATCAAATTCCGCATTTTCGTAAATTTCTAAATCAGTAAAAATTATGTGACGTTCAGAACGATTAGTTATTATTGTTCTAAACAACGCGAAAACGAAAAAAAGAATACCGGATAAAATTTCGATTATTAACAGCCCTACTAATATAATTCCAATGAGAAAGTGATACGCGAAATTAGTAATGCTCCTAAGTTCAATTAAATCCTTATTAATATGGTCTTGAATCTTTACTTTATAACGGTTTATTTCTGATTTTATTTCTTCTTCTTGCTCATTTAAACTAGATAAAGTTAGACTTAAATGTTTTAGCGTTATATCGTCTATTTTTTGTTTTTTTATCTCGCTATGTATGATTAAATCAATATTTCTTTCTACAACCTCATAACTACTTTCCATCTTTAGCAATTTTCTCATTCTTTTTTGCGATTTTGCCTCAACCTTCTGAAGTACTAATTTTTCTGTTACATGTATAAATGAGAATCCAATTAAAACGAAAAGATATTCAAAAATTTCAAGGTGAAATGGATATTCTGGCAAGCCCTTAGAAATTTCTGGAAGAACCAAAAGGAAAAAGTAAGATACTGAAATTCCAGCAATTAGTGAGATATGAACTTTTAGATGTTTATGTTCGAAAAAATCTGCCACGAAAAACAATAATCCAAAAAGTAATGCTAAGATAATTACAATAATTAAAATATTTTCCATGGTTAATTTGTTTTAATTTCACTTTTCTTTAAAAAATTTTTTTTTAACATATTCTACTATAGTATTTGTAGTTGCTGATTCTTTCCCAATAAAACCTTGACCGTAATCAGGTTTGCCACCTCCCTTCCCATTAAAAGCAACAGTTGTTTCCCTAACAAATGTACCCATGTTAATATTAACCTTTTTTGCTGCTTCAGGACCTACCATCCCCGTAATTGTCGTACCTGCATCTGTTTCGTTGAAAAATAATGTTACTACATCATCTGAATATTTTAAAGTGTTAGAACTTATGCTTTGAATATCTTTTTGGTCTAAATGATCAAATCTGGCTATTACTAATTTGGATTCTCTGAAACTCATGGCATCATTTATCAGATTAGTAATATAATCTGGACTATAGTAATTTTTTATCTTAATGAATTTTTGTTTGTCATTATTCCATTCATCAAACCACTTTTGTACTTTTACAACAATCTCGCCTTTTTTAATATTAAGGAACTGAGAGATTTCTGATAATATATCGCCTTCATGAACATCCGTGGAATTTAGTTCTAAATCGTCATGGTTTATATTTCCCGTTTTCAGGGATTTAATAACATTTTTCCATTTTTCAAACAATTCCATTACTCTACCTAAGAGTTGAGTTCTTTCAACGCTTAAGATCGATTTTAATTGGGCTAATATTTGTTTATGCTTTTCTCTTAACGCATCTGTCGCCTTTCCCGCAGTAAAAGTTAATCTTACAATTCCATCTTGAATTTTTTGCGATTTTGTAATGTGAATATAACCTGTTTCTGAAGTATTATTTAAATGAGTACCTCCACACGCTTCTGCGTCGATTCCTGCGACCTCTACGATTCGAAGTTTCTTGCCAGGAACAGCTCCTCCTTGATATATGGACATGCCATATTTTTTTTCTGCTACGGTTCGAGGCAAAAAATCAAGATTTAGGTCAATTGCTTGATTTACGATTTCATTGGCTCTCTTTTCAATTTCCATTAACATTTCTCTTGGTATCTGTTCGTAATGGGTGATATCCAAATGAGAATTTTTAAGTGTTTTTTTAGCACCTGCTTGATTAATGTGGTTCCCTAATACTTCGCGAGCAGCTGCGTTTACGATATGAGTAGCAGTATGATGTTGAGAAAGTTGCTCTCTCCAATTTTTATCAACTTCAATTTTAACGACATCTCCTTCCTTAAATTTTGGTTTATCGTCTAAAACATGTATGATGTGACCACTTTGCTTGAAAGCGTCGCTGAATTTTTGACCATTTATGGTGCCAATATCATGTAATTGCCCTCCAGAAGTCGGATAAACAACTGACTCATCAGTAATAACCATGTTATCAATTATTTTTTGCACCTTGGCTTCATTAAAGCTCTTTGTATAATCGTAATAATAAAGTGATTTAGTTTTTGGAATGCCAGTTAGGTCTAATTCAAGCTCCTTCTTAGTTGCGTGAACTTGCTCTACTTTTTCGTGTCTTTCAACGACTAATTTATAAAAGTCATCTGGAATCTTCACAAGCACGCCATATTTTCTAGCAGCGTCCTTAACCATGTCAGGATTTATACCATTAGAGTCGTATAGTTCAATAAGAGTTTCCGTGGAAATATCTCCTTTTTTCAAAATTCTTTCTATTATTTTACCTGCTTTCTTCTTCGTCGTGTAATATTTTTCCTTTTCGACACTAAGAACTTCCCTTATTTCGTCAAGATGTTCTGAGAGTTCTGGAAAGATTTCTTTAAGTTCTTCGGCATGCCACACGCAAACATCTGGCATTTCAATAGCCCATTTAAATTTATCGATGAAGCTAATTGCGCGCCGAAATATGACTCTTAAGTTATATCCGCCTCCAACGTTAGATGGGAGCTTTCCGTCGTTAATCGCGAATAACAAGCTTCGTGCATGTTCTGCGATGGAATATATCCCCGTCATCGGTAAAATAGCTTCTTTTAATTTCTCAACGCCAATATTTAACTCATTAGCAACGCGCTGCCATGCTGCGTCCATGTCTTCAACTTCGTCAATATTCAAGTAGGCAGAGTATTGAGAAAATCGGTTATATAAGTCTAAATCTAATTTAATATTTGTAATTTCTCTTAGCTTGGACAGAACAAAAGGAAATACTGCCTCGTACATGTTTGGCGTTCCCTGAGAAAACCACGCTACACGTTCTTGACCAAGTCCCATATCTAGTACCTTGAGTTTTAATTCTCTCGGTCCATCAGGAGTTTGTTCGAACATCGTATAAACCTGATTAAATAGTTCAACACCCCTACTAAAGAATTCAAGGCTGCATCCAAAAGATCCGCCGCCCGCCCAAGAATCCTCGTGAATCGTTATTTCATCTTTTGATAAACCGACACCATCATGGATAAAATCGTGCATGTCCATGAAGAGTTCTCCTTGGTTCCATTCTTCTGGAGAGACGAACGAATGTTGTCCTATCATGACAAAATCACAACAATGCGAAGAAGTCAAGCCTACATTCTCTATATCATTAAATCTTAAGCAAAACTGTGGTATCAACAACTTTTTTGCGGGGGGTTCTACTTCACCCGTTATTACATAAGGTTGAAAGGCTGAAATGGACGCGATTGTAAACTCAGAAGTAGGATTCCATCTTGCAACACAAGGATACCTCTTAATCGGTTTGTATCCCCGAGGTTCTAATATCTCTACTATTTTCTTCCAAACTTCGATGTATGATAATTTAACCTTAGAAGGATTGTTTTTTACAACTTGAAAACCTCCAGAACACATGGGGTCTCCGCATACTTCTCTATCTTCATGAACTGTCCAAAAGTAAGTGCCACATTTACAATATTTTCTAATGTATCCTAGATCCTTGAGTTCTTTTGTAGGAAAATAATCATCAGGTTTTTTTGAAGCTATTTTTTTAAATTCTTTTTTCAGCTGTTTATCTGTCTTACAATTTTTGAGTTGATTTACAAGTTGGTCAGAGAGCATCATGTTTCGATTTTTACGATTTGTAGTTAATGGAAGATATAATGAATCTTTTCCTAAATTTTTTTTGATTTTTAAAATATAATTTTAAGAATTATAGTAGAGAGAAATATAATTTGTTTAAAATTTAGAGTTTTAGTATTTGTAGCTGTAAGTACCCATTTTTGATGAAATCGTAATCAAGTAATTCGATTTTTTCAGGAATTATCTTCAATACTAGTTTTCGACGCCCTCTTACTATTTTTTGGGCTTCCTTAAATCCCTCGTCTCCTTCCTTTAAAAATATTAGTTTCTCTCTTCCTGACGCGGTAATTTGCATTCCTTGTACCTTTCCAGCGCCCATTGGAGTATAAATTCCGATGCTAATGTTTGGATTTGCTTCGATGTTCGTCACCTTCCGTCCGGGTGCGGGACCAACATAAATGTTGAAATCGTCGCTTTTTTTGTCCACATAAAAATCCATTGGTGTTGCCCGGGGCATATCATTTGAGCAAGTACATAACACTAACACCTTTCTTTGCTTCAGAAATGTTCGAATTTCTTTTTTTAGTTCTTCTTCAGGCATTTTTAGCAATTTTTTACTCATAAAATCAACCTCATATTTTTTATTAATATTACAAATGGAAAATGATTGATTTCAAATAAAGCTTGATTGATATTAAAAATTTGAAATTGCCATAATGCGCTAAAATGAATAATTTAGAAATAGATAACGAAATTGAGGATTTAAGAAAACGGAATTTCGTCCTTTTCGTTCACCGCGTGTAAGACATAAGGAGATATGGGGCCCCTTCCTAACACCATTATTTTGATCACGGATCCTAAATCCGGATCGAGCTTGGTTCCAAATTTTAATTGAGCTTCTGGGGGAATATCTTTAGTAATAGTCGATATTACCTTATTTACTTTGTCCAGCGATAAATTATGGTTACCAGTAACTGAAACCACGCAATTTTCAATTTTATTTGTATCTGGCTTTATAAGAGGGTTATGAAGTGCTAACTTGGCTTTTTTAATTAAATCCCCCTCCTTTCCTAACGATTCTGTTATCCCTATAAAACCAGAAGGATATTTTTGAGATTTGGACTTAGCGAAAACTTTCTTTATGTCGGCATAATCGATATTAATTAACCCGCAATTATTTATTAGACTCACTATTTCTCTTATACTTTTAACTAAAACTTCGTCCATTATTTTAAAACAGGTTAATAACGGAGCATTTGGAAGAAATTGCAAGAGGTTATCGTTTGGAATTGGAATGAGCGTATCAGAATACTTCGCAAGATTTCTTAAACCAATTCTTGCTCTCATTCTTCTTTCTGCGCCCTCGGATTTAAACGGAATTGAACAAAAACTAACGACAATTGCGTTGTTTTTTTTTGCTTCCCTAGCAACAATGGGAGCTGCGCCCGTCCCGGTACCTCCTCCAAGACCACACGTTAAGAAGACAAGGTCAGTATTTAATAACTGACTGAGTCGCTTTGAATCTTCCTCCGCTGCTTCAGCACCAATTGTAGGATTGTTTCCAGACCCCAATCCGCTACATCTCTCTTTACCAATTAAAATCTTTTGATTCGCATTTGAATAATACAAATCGTGAGCATCTGTATTGACATTTAACGTTTTAGCGCCTTTTAATTTTCCCATTTCAGTTAATCTACTTACTGTATTATTCCCAGCGCCTCCAATACCAACGATGATGCTCCGAACTTTTATAACTTTTAATAAATCTGCTAAATAATCGTCATTATCATAAGGATTATCTGAATTACCCCCTTGATTCTGTTGAGATAATTGTTTGAATCTTGATCTTATTGGAGATGGAGATTCGGCAAAATCAAGCAAATTCATTATTTCTCTCTTCTCTGTCATGATTTTTACACTAAAACATATTATTATTATATTACAAGAAATACATGTGAGTAATACACATGCAAATAATCATTTTTTGGATAATATATGATAGTGTTATTGACGTGATATCCATTTTTTTTATTACATGTAAGTAATACACTTACAAACAAATTCTTCTTTTTCCTCTATATCTGAAATGAATCGCTTCACATCATTTTAAAGATTAAAATTGTATAAAATAAAATACAAATTACATGTGTATTAAATTTTTCACTAAACTCGTATGAAATCTACGACAAATTTTAAGACAAATATTTTTAAATACAAAGGTTTTCTTTATCCTTATAGGGTTGCATGGATTATGGAAAGCGAATACAACAAGGATAGTAGCATAGGACCCGTTAAAGGATCAAAGCATGAAGGAGACATAATTAAAATTCGTGCAATTATATCTTGCCCTAGAGGTGACTATCGTAAGATATTTAAAAATCAATATCGTCGAAAAGATTTGGAAATGATGGTAATTTCGTTAAAAATATTCGATTGGATGACATGTTCTAAGTGTGGTGATCTTTTAGATTTAAATTTGGAATTTCAAATATAAACCCGACACACTTTTCTAACGTTTTCTAATTTTGGTTAAATTTCTTAAATTTTTAAATCAACGCGCTTTATCTATAAATTAAGTTGTATTTCGCCATATGCCCCCCCTCCACCAGGAGTATATTCAATTTCTTCATTCCTTAAAGCTTTTATGACGGTGGCTATTTTAATATCAATTTTTTCTATTTGATTTGTATTTGTGTCAAATAATATCTTGAATTCTGTCCCAAGATCTTTAATGATCTTGTTATAAGCATTTAAAACCGTTTTACTATTAGTACTTTTAATATTTTTAACGGAACGGATGATGTCTATTAACGGTATTGCATTAATATATGGAGGTCTGTGATCTGGATGTTTTGGCTTCTCAAATTGTGAAATTACGTCAATTCGTTCGCTCACGCCTAGTTTTATTTTATAATTTTTCTTAAATTCTTCTTTACAAGCAGGACAGACCACTTTTCCTTTTGAGACTTGATTTATATAATTTTTTTGAGATGAGATTGGATCAGAAGTGTGAAAAATGATAAAGTCATCCGTTACCGAACCCCTATTTAAAGGAATATCAATATTTCCGTTTGATTTCAAAAATTTAACCCTTCTTCTACATTTATGGCAGAACATTTTGTAATATTTCCCGAGTTTTGGATGTAACCCTGCGTTTAATGTGATTTTTCTTCCATTTTTTCTTCTTAGCGCCATCAAAATCTCGTTGAAAGAAGGTTCGTCAATATCAAATCGATTAAATTCGCGACCCAAGGAACGAGGACCTTGTGAATGTGCGTCGCTATTGCTTAGGAAAGTAACTTCTTTCAGGCAGTCCAATCGATCCGCAAGAGCAGTGTTCGCCGATAAACCTAGTTCTAAAAAATATACATTTTTTACAGCGCTTTTATAACATTCTTCGAGAGTTTTGTATTTGTTTTGACGAAATATGGCTCTAAACGGAGTGAACGCGTGGGCAGGTCCTATTATAGCCCCTGAATCTGAGATTAATTCAACTAGCTCTGCCGGTGATAGATTTACTCTTGGACGACCACCCCATTCATTATGAATATTTTTGGAGTACGACTCCATCTTTTTTTGGATTTCTCTGACAGATTTAAAGTCTGGGAATAGAATAAGGTGGTGTATACTTCCCGCATCTTCTATTTCTGTTTGTAGAATGAAATTTAGCTCTTTATAATGAAATATGTTTTCTTCTTTTTTTAATAAATTTGCCTCCATGTATTTTAACCAGTCAGGTTGCAAGATATCTCCAGTCCCAAGAATGTTTAAACCCTTCTTTCTCGAAGTTTCTAACATCGTGTCTAAATTCAAAGTTTTTGACACGGCAATTGAATGGGGAGAATGTATGTGTAAATCTGCATTATAAAATTCCATTGCATGTAAAAAAAGGCTTAACTAATTTTAAAGTTTCATTAATATCTTATTAACGATTTAAGAGATTTTTTTCCCAAGTTCCATTCACGCTTATCGTAACAGTTTTCTGAGTCAACTATTATCTCTTTTAATAAGATATGAATTATAGAAAATGAGAACAACGAGACAAAATTCGAATAATAAAAGCAAAAACAAATGAATGGCAATCCCGGTTTCGACATATTTTATATAATAATAAATCAAAAATCCGTAAATTGGAGCGAGAAAAAGGCAATAAACCTTCATTTTATCACTCATGAGAAGCAATTCCATTTGTCTCCTATTCAAATCTCTCGAAATTCTAAACTTTGACGCTTGATTTAAATAAAACAATAATAAGACAAAATCTAAGAGCATTATGATTAGAAATATTAGAAATTCCTCGGGAGGATCAAATTTTATATACATGAAACTATCTGGATTGATGCTCGTAAGTAAAACGCCACACAAAATTATGATAAAAAAAATTGAAAATCCTATTAAGCCAATTAAACCTTCAAAAATACTCTCGTCTTCCATTGTAATTGAATTATTCACTATTTAAGAAACTCTCTTCTTCCAAGTTTCACCCATTTTACGGCATTTTCTTGCCTCTTTGTTTTTATTTAGTTTCTCATAACAATTGGCTAGTTTTAACCATATTTCAAATTCCCCGTTATTTAAATCTAATAATCTTAAATAAATATCAATAGCCTCGTAATATAAAGCTTGCTCGTGGTAAAGATCTCCTAACTTCTTTAGAGGGGAGATAAATTCCGGGTCAATCTCTAAGGCTTTTTGATAACATTCGATCGCTTTATCGTATTCTTCTAAAAGATTATAACTAAAGCCAAGATTATCGTAAAATGTGGCATTTTCAGGTTCAAGTTTTATTGCTCGTTGATAGCATCCAATTGATTCCTCATATTCATCTATCATTATATAAGAAAGCCCTAGATTGTTAAGAGCGTCCATCATGAAAGGGTTTAATTGTATCGCTCGGTTATAACATTTAACTGCAGTCTCGTAATCTTTTATTTCATAAGAAATATCGCCTAAATCAAGCAATAATTCAGCGTTTTTTGGTTCTAGTTCAAAAACTTTTTTAGTATAATTAGAAACTTTTTCATTATCCTTCTTATCACAATAAATAACTGCTAAATTTTTATAGAGGCAAACCTCATCTGGATTAATTTTTATAGCCTTTTCAAAACAATTTATTGCTTCATCATACTCTTCAAGATCCCTATATATCAGCGCGATGTTATTCCAAGCATCAATATAAATAGGGTCGAGTTCTAGGGCATTTTGATAACATTCAATTGCTTTTTCGTAAAATTTTTCCCCTTTATCTTCATAACTAAAGCCCATGTTGTAAAATGCTACGGCGGCGTCGGGATTCAGCTCTAACGTTTTTTCAAAACAATGGATTGCTTTTTCATACTCTCCCTTGAAGTTATAAGCGAGCCCTAAATTATTCCAGATCTCTTCAGAATACGAGTCTAATTTAAGAGCTTTTTCATAGCAATCAACAGCTTTGCTGTATTTAAAATTATCGTAATATGCATCAGCTAAATTTATCAAAGCATTTAAATCTTCAGGGTGTTCTTTTACAGATTTTTTGTATTGCTCAATCATATTGTTTTCAATCACGTTGTTATTTAAACAACGTTTTTTGCTCTATTAATATAAATGAACCATGAAAAATTAAACTTATTCTTCCAAAATGAAATTTTTAATTCGCCTTTAAATGTAAATTTTTTTCTATATAGTGCTTGAAATCATAATGATAGTTATTATTTATTCAAAATAATCATTCTATCAAGAACTTGATCTCCTAATAATATTCTAAAATATTCTTCGCTATTTTGAATAATTACTTTCTCTAATTTACCTTCTACAAGCACTATATCGCCCTTTCTTGCGTGTTCGCAAAACCTCCCCCTAAACGAGTTTATTTCGCGAATTTTCTTTACATTTATTTGATTTGAGATTAAATTTTGATTTAAAATTTTAATGATACCAATTTTGTAAGAGCTGGGTGTAAATATTGAATCGATAGAGTCTTTAATTTTGGCCTTCAATTTTATTCTTCCGCAATTCTCATATTCAAAATCGTAGAAATTTCCACGCCAATCCTCAGGGCTTTTAACGTATCTAATAAAAAAGTCTATTCCACGAAATTTTCCTTGATGAAGTTTTTTTTTCTCACTTTTGATGAAATCTTCAAACGAGATATCGGACCCGCCTACTCTCCACTGGTAGTGTTTTTGAAAATCTTCTAAGTCATACTTTCGGCAAATATTGGATTTTTCTAAAATCTTTTTTAATTTTCCTTGAAAATTCAAACTAGCCTCTGTTCCATATATTATTAAATCAATATCAGAATTATCTTTTTCTAATCCAACCATTTGAGAGCCTGTTATTCCTATCGAATTTTCTGGAATTTTTCCTTTATTAACAAATAAATCACACAATTCTTTCGAATATTTTTTGATTTTTGATAATCCCGATTTTTCGTTTAAACTTCTCAAGTAGTCTCTTGGAGTATAAATTTTTTTAATATCCTCGTTTATCACTCCCTGCAATTCTAAATCAAGCTCTTGAGAGTAAAAGATGTATTTCTGGAAGTGGTCTCGCAAATAAGAATAGCGTTTTTTTAAGTCGTATATCTTTTTAAAACGAACACCGTTCTTTATTCTATCTCCTTTAGGATCCGGATAAAATCTTAAAAAACAAATTTTTCGATCTTTAGGATGAAGTACACCCTTCACATCAAAAAACAAGTTATTTTCCTTAGTTTCTATGTAATCTCCTTCAATCCCTTTAGGATAAATCATTAAACCTTAACTGCCTTTTTTTTAATTCATTTTTTTTAAAAAATTGTAACCAAGAGAGTAAAGAGAAAAAAACACTCGACATAGGTTTTTAACATATTAAAAGTTTTATCAATTATAAAATAACATATCATCATATCAATTTATGAAAGACTTACAAGGCTCCGAATCATTTATTAATATTGGAATAGATAAAGTAGGAATTATTGGCGTTAATAAAAAAGTCGAAATTGTTAAAGAAAACACTAAATATTCATTTTACCCCAAGATTTCTGCGTTAATTTCGCTTCCATCCAATCAGAGAGGGATTCACATGAGTCGCAGTAGTGAGACAATCGAAGAGGTTATAAATGAAAGCGTCTTTAAACCCTCATCTTCCATTGAAATAGTAGCTGATAGAATAGCAAAAAGATTGTACAATCGACACCCTTACACTTCTAAAATAGAAGTTAAATTGAATGGAAAAATAATTGTACAAACCAAAGAAAATGAACATAGAAACATTCAAAAATCGTATGATGTTACTTGTTCTGTATATGGAAAAAAAAATCAATTAGGAAATATATCATTTGAATACTATATTGGAGCAAAGGCGATGGGTATCACCTGTTGTCCGTGTGGAATTAATCTTAGTAAGGAATATGCAGCGCAATTACTTGAAACTCGAAGTGACATACAAATTTCTGAAGATGATAAAAAAAAAATAATAAATTTACTTCCTTTAGCTTCTCATAATCAAAGATCTATCGGAACTATAATTTTACAGTTAAAAGATATACAAACACAAAAAATTGATGTTTTAGATATTATTGATGTGATCGAAGAATCCATGAGTGGTAGGATCCAATCAGTGCTAAAAAGACCTGAAGAAGCTACTTTAATTCGAGAAGCACATTTAAAACCGTTATTTGCAGAAGATGTTATTCGCGAAATGGTAAAAAACTTTGTCCTGAAGGACTTTCCAAATTTGGAAGACTCTAACATAACATTTAAAGTGGAAACCATGGAATCAATTCATCCTTATAATGTTTATAGCGAATTGAAAGCATCCTATTTAGAATTAAGAGATTTATTTAAGTAAATCATTTGAATCAACTATAACTTTTAAATTAGATAAGGGAAATTTCAAATATAGTTCAAAATAAATTTAAAAACCGTGAAATTAATGCCAAATAAGCGTTTATTTTGTAAATACGGTTTAATTGGAGAGAATTTAAACTTAAAAAAAGATATAGGTTTAGAAATCGACAACAACGGGAAAATCATCAAGCTCGAATACGATAACCCGGGTAAATTTATCGATTTATCGGTAGATGACCAAAATTTTTTGTTGATCCCTGGATTTATAAATTCACACGTTCATATTGGCGATAGTTTTGCGAAAGAAAAAGGATTTAATAGGGATTTGATAGAAATAGTTGCCCCACCAAACGGACTGAAACACAAGTTGTTAAAAAACATCTCAGATGAAGTAAAAATCGAAGGCATTAAAAAAACAACTTTAGAAATGCTATCAAATGGAATCACCTATTTTGTGGATTTTAGAGAAAGAAGTATTGAAGGCATAAATTTATTAAAAATCGCTTTAAAAGAATCTCCAATGAAATTTCTTACTTTAGGACGTTTTTTAAGTGCCAACGAGATCGAGTCCGTATTTAAAGAAGCTGATGGCTTGGGATTGTCAAGTTACAAAAAGACATCAACAAACATAAAAAAATTGTTAAAAGAATTCAAGTTTAAATTTAAAAAGCCAATTGCCTGTCACTGTGCCGAATATAGAAGAGATAAGAACCTTATTGACGAGATTATTAACGATCGACTCGTTGATATTGTCGTTCACGGAACTAAATTTTTAAAAGAAGACTTAGAACGCTTGAAAAAAAGAAATATATCGTTAATTCTCTGTCCCCGATGTAATGGATATTTTGGAGTAGGATTTCCACCAATAAACGAAGTATTAAAGTTAAAAATGCCTATTGCCTTAGGAACTGATAATTTAATGGCAAATAACGCAGATCTATTCGAAGAAATGCGCTATTTATATCGAATTTCAAGAGTATTGGGTAGAAAAAATGATGATATCAAGTTAACAGCTAAGGGATTACTAAAAATGGTTACTATAAACGCCGCTAGATTATTTGAATTAGATAATCAAATTGGCTCGATTTCAGAAGGAAAGTTTGCAGATTTTTTCTTAATTGATTTAAACGATCCTAACTTTTATTGCTATGAACTTGATTACGATATGTTCTATCCTTTAATTGTACAAAGAACAAGATCAGAAAATATAAAACAAACATATATCAACGGGAAACTTGTTTTTGAAAGAAAGAAATAAGTCATCTATTCTATTACATTCTAAAAAATATCAACTTTAAATTTAATAAAGTTGTTTTAATGAGTGAAAATTTTTATAATAATTTTCTTTTTAAAAACATCATAACCATCAAAATATTCCAAGATTTTTCATGCGAGGAGAGAACTTAATTGAATATGAAAAAAAAGCCTTATATCCTATTAAGCGCAGCAATGACCATTGACGGAAAAATTGCCTCAAGGACAGGCGATCCTGAATTGTCCGATGAACAAGATTGGAAAGTAGTTCACGAATTACGGTCAAGAATTGACGCTATCATGGTCGGAAAGGAAACGATCTTAAAGGATGACCCTAAATTACACATAAAATTTCACGAGCATGATGGATATTACAGAATCGTTTTAGACAGCAATTTATCAATTCCACTCGACTCAAAAGTAATCACATTTCAACAAGACACATATCCAACAATCGTCTGCACAACGGAAAATGTCCCTAGAGAAAAAGTAAAGAAATTTGAAGTTAAAGGCGTAAAAATAATAAAGAGTGGGGCCGGAAAGCGCGTTAATGTGGCAAAATTATTACCTTTTTTACGTGACATTGGTATTAAATCTATTTTATTAGAAGGTGGAGGAAACTTAAATTGGAGCTTCATTGAGAATGATTTAATTGACGAAATTAGATTAACCATTGCACCTTGGATCGTTGGTGGAAAAAATGCTACTACCTTAGTAAGGTAGTGGTTTCGATAGGATGATCCAAGCACCAAGATTTAATTTGATTGAAGTTAAACATAGAGATAATTACGTTATATTGAAATACAAAAGGGTGAATCGTGGTAAATCGTAAGGATATTGATATTCTTAAATCGCTTTCAATTAAAAAATTAAAAGAACAAGTAAAAGAGATCAAATCTCAATTACCAAAAGAAGAACAGAACACAATATCTTATTCTAAAAATTTTACTCTTTCTCTCTCTAATTATTGCGAAAATCACTGTGGTTATTGTTTTTTCAACCATAGAGTTCCAAAATTAAACGGCGAAAGTAATGTTTCCTTATTAGATGACAACAAAATGGAATCTTTAATCGAAAATGCACTTCATTATAAATGTAAAGAAGCACTCCTCATGTCTGGGGAACACCCAGATAATTTTCAAGTTGTCAGAGACGAAATGGAAAAAAGAAATTGCAATGATTTTATAGAGTTCGTAAAAAGAACTTGCATTCATTTGTTAGAATCGAATATTTTACCACATACTAATATTGGAATGCTTACTTACGACGAAATGAAACTATTAAAAAATTATAACGCAAGCATGGGGTTAATGCTGGAAAGCACTAGCGTGGAACTCTTCAAAAAAGGCGGCGTCCACGAATTATCTCCAGGAAAATTGCCAGAAAAGAGACTAAAACATATTAAAAACGCGGGGAAGTTAAAAATTCCTTTTACTACGGGATTACTCGTAGGAATAGGTGAAACTATTGAAGATAGGATAAAAGATATGTATTTAATCAAGCAAATCCACGAAGAATTTGGACATGTTCAAGAAGTGATCATTCAAAATTTTGTTGAAAAAGAAGGCATAAATTATCATCCAAAAATTCAAATTTCGATTGAAGACATGCTAAAAATGACAGGAATAGCAAGAATTATCTTCAAAAACGATATAGCGATTCAAGTTCCTCCGAATTTAATTGCTGGAAACGAAAATGATTTCATTGATTTAGGGATTGATGATTTTGGAGGTATTTCTCCGTTTACAATGGATTACATTAATCCTAAAAAACTGTGGCCTCAAATAGAGTATTTACATGAAATATGCCAAAATAAAGGCTTTAAGTTAAAAGAAAGACTCCCTATCTACGAGAAATTTATAAGTAGTAAAGAATTTTGTACAAAAATTATTAAAAAAGTAATAGATAATATTAATTAAATCTCAATTTTACAAATATTAAAATAATTGACGAAAAATGGATAATCTATTAGAAAATATTGAAAAAATTTTATTAATGGGACCTGGTCCTTCGTGTGTCCCTCCTGAAGTATATAAAGCCTTGAGCTGTAAAACTTTAGGACATCTTGATCCGTACTTTATTAAAATGATGGACGAGACTCAAGTTTTATTGCAGAAGTTAATGAATACCAGTAATAAATTGACGCTGCCGATATCAGGAACAGGATCAGCTGGCATGGAAACTTGTTTCGTAAATCTTATTGAACCTAAAGATTCTGTATTAATACTCACTAATGGTGTTTTTGGAGTACGAATGCAGGATGTTGCTAGCAGATTGAGCGCTCAAGTAGACAACATTGATTTTGAATGGGGCACTCCAGTAAATCCCGGTAAAGTTAAAGAAAAGCTTGAAAGGAATTCATATAAAATCGTTGCAGTTGTACACGCCGAGACATCTACTGGGGTAAGAAATCCCGTGGATGAAATTGGCAAATTATTAAAAGGAACCGATTCAATCTTTTTAGTAGATACCGTAACGAGCCTCGGCGGAATAGAAGTAAATATGGACGCTTGGGGCATCGACGCCATTTATAGTGGTTCTCAAAAATGTCTCTCTTGCCCTCCTGGCCTCGCACCAGTCTCGTTTTCAGAACGAGCTTTCTCAGTTATCTCAAATCGAAATACTAAAGTTCCAAATTGGTATCTTGATATGAACTTAATTGGTCAATACTGGAGTGGAGAACGAAAACGAGTTTACCACCATACTGCTCCAATTAACATGTTATATGCCCTCTTTCAAGCGCTTAAATTAATTGTCGAAGAAGGGTTGGAAAATGTATATGCACGACACGTGAAAAACCATATCAAGCTGAAAGAAGGCTTGGAGGAACTTGGATTAGAGATGTATGTAGAAGAATCTTATCGACTTCCAATGCTCAATGCCGTTACCATTCCTGAAGGGGTGGATGATGCTAAAGTCCGACAAGTGCTCCGTGAGGAGTTTAAAATTGAGATTGGAGCGGGATTGGGACCTCTTGCTGGTAAGATTTGGCGGATTGGATTGATGGGACATACTGCAAGGCCGGCAAATGTTGATAGGTTCTTAGATGCTTTAGATAAAAGCCTGAAAGCGGCAAAATAGAGAGTGTTAAAATGGCAGAAGATTATTTTTTAGGCGTATTTTTCGTGATTGTGGCTGGAGTGATTGCGTCTTCGGGTAATATTCTTCAAAAAAAATCAGTCAACGATATCCCGAAAGAAAATAGGGACGAAAATTTCATGCGAACGCTTATTAAATCACCAACTTGGATTATAGGCTCTATAATGTGTTACGTAATCAGTTCAATATTCATAATTTTAGGACAATATTCCATTGGACCTGCTCTAATTCCAGGATTATATGCATCTGGCTTGATTGTTTTAGCAATTGGTTCGGTAAAGTTAATTGGAGAAAAACTCAAACTTTCGGAAATTGCTGGCATCGTCATCATAATTCTTGGAGTTGCCTTGCTTGGAATCAGCGAATTAGACATCCCAGCCGAAGAGATTGAAACGTTAGATTCAAACTTAATTCTGCGCATTGCTATTTTTTCGATTGTTTTGTTCATTTTATGGATAATTAATACTACATTGGCCAAGAAAGATATCAAGCAAAAGGGCATGGTTTTAGCCATTGCAGGGGGTTATCAATTCATCCTTTCGAACGTGTGGATGTTTTGTCTTTTGGTGTCAATGAGATTTCTCTTTGAAGGCACCATTGGAATTACTTATATTCTCACCTTCGTCGTGTCTCTCATTATCATCGCTTTCAACAACTATTTTGGCATCAAACAAACCCAAGAAGCATACAAGTACGCACAAGCAAGCATTGTACAACCCACCCAAGAAGTACCAAAACAAATTTCGGCAGTGTTCATTTACTTTTTAGTGTTCCTAAGAACAGCGCCAGAATATTCACTGGCGTTTATTATCATCGGATCGGCATTAATGATCGTAAGCGGGTTTCTACTTGGACGCCGACAAGCTGAACTCGATGCGATTGATTAGAAGTTTTTATGAAACAAATTTTTTTTTATATCCGTTAAAATTTGCGAGCACACGAATAAAATTAAGCTGATACCTCCACCCATATAGGACCTGAGTATACCATTCTACCATTTTCCCCAACCACGCGCACCACATAGAAATCTGCCCCTCTCGTGTTCAATATGGCCGGATTCACGGGATTATCGCTGTAATCGTTGATATAATATTGTCCATCTCTTTCGACACAATTCTCTATTCCATACGATGTGCCTCTTATTGGCAAAGCGTCTACATGTTTTACTTTTGCTATTGGAGAATCAATCGCCAAGCGGACAAGGAGCTCACCGTTCTTAAAAATCTCGATTTTAGAACACCAGTTTGGTGTTCCTTCATAGGTTTTTGATGCGGATTGTGGACGCTTGTTTGCTGTGGGAGCTCCGTCTTGAGCAATTACGATATTTATTTCACGGGGGGTTAAAGAATTTTTCACGTTGAGCGTCGAACCGTCTCCAACTCCTACACCGTTAATAGTAAAGTCGAGAAAGGGACGCCCGTGATCCGACGATGCATAAATCCTTTGATGTTCTAGTCCAGAAAAAATCGATTCTCTCGTGAGTTTTGAAGCGTATACCGCAGTTAGACCTCCTGGATGTGGCAGATCGATTCGATTAACCCATGTTGTCCAGGGACGTTGGTGACCGATATACGCGTCAGTATGACTTAGTGAATGCCCAGGATGACCATCGTGTTCGTCGCTAGAAGCGTAGAGCCCCATTCGGTATCCCATCTTGAACGCATCCATTATCGATGTTCCATGAGTGTATGTTGGTGGCGGGTCACCGCAGCCTCGATAGTTTAAGGGATGTCGCTGCTCAAGAAGGCATTCCCCGTGAACAGAACTTACTTCCACGATCTTCACATATTTAGGATTCATATAGGTCCAATCCGCAACATATTCGTCTTTAGTCGTGTGGTGTGGTAAAGCTAACGCGCGAGAGCCCGTAGAATCAGTGAAATTGTCAAGCGCTTCCCATAATTGCTATGGCGTGGTAACGACAAAAAAGGATAGAACTGGATTTTTAATCAGCTTGTCACCAGAAAACACGCAAGTATAATGACCAGTCTCCGCATTTGTCCATTCTATTCCCTGAAAAGATACGAATTCTCCTGGTTCGTAAGCGTCATTTGCCGATTTTTCTAGCGTATCGAGGGCTCCAATTGTAAATTGCATCGTTTCTCCGTGATCAG
>JAUXAJ010000198.1 GCA_030620005.1 Promethearchaeota archaeon
AGATGTAGTTGCAATTCTACTTCCAAACAGTTTCCAATTTACGATTTCTTATTTCGCCACTGTAAAATTGGGTGCGATCGTCATACCTTTAAATCCAACCTACAAGCCAACAGAAATACTCCATGTGCTCGAGCAAGTGAAGCCTAAAGCACTCATTTGTATGGATGCCATGTATGGTCTCATTAAACCAATTTCTGAAAAGTACAAGTTTGATTTCATAATTTCCACCAATATTGTTGATTTAGCCGCAATCCCTCCCGCCATAAAAGAAAATCTGATTAAGGATGGGACTATTCCGACAGGTGAAGTTCCTGGCGCATTGAAATTCTTAGATGTGTGCTCTAAACGTGGTCCTATAGACATTCCTAAAGTTGAAATCGATCCGATCAATGATACTGCCGTGTATTTGATGACGGGTGGAACGACTGGAGTTCCAAAACCCGCCATTATTACTCATTATAACTGCGTTACAAACGCAAAACAAGCAGTAATGTGGATGCCGGATGCTACCCATCCGATGGCTTGCATAGGAGTTCTCCCGATGTTTCACGCGTTCGGAATGACTATTGTCCAAAACGTAGTCATCGAGGGTGGAAATTCCAACATTTTATTCCCCAGGCCTCCATCTTCCTTAAAAGAAGTCGTGGATACAATTTTAGAAGTTGGACCAGAAGGAGGGACTATTTTTCCAGGGGTGGAAAATCTTTTTCTTGGCTTGACGCGTTATTTAAAAGAAAATCCCGAACCAAGACTTGAAGGAATGTTCCGTTTATGCGTTAGTGGAGCTGGTGCGCTTCATAAACCCATTAAGGATGCGTTTGAAGCTGTAAGTGGAGGTAAATTAGTGGAAGCTTACGGACTTACTGAAGCTACTACTGTAGTTAGTTCGGGTCCGTTTAATGGCTTGGATGAACCAGGAAAAATTGGGTTGCCCTATCCTGGGACAGATTGGGCGATTTTTGATATGAACGATTTCAGCAAGGGTCCACTTGAGGGATATGGCGAGGAATATACCGGAGAGATTTGTATTTGTGGTCCACAAGTCATGAAAGGATATTTAAACAAGCCTGAAGCCACTGCTGATACATTAAAGGAGTGGGAAGGCCGTACTTGGTTATTAACGGGAGATATAGGCTTTATGGACGAAACTGGACAAATTACCATTCGCGACCGCAAGAAACAAATGATAAAAGTGAAAGGTTACTCCGTATTCCCTAAAGAAGTAGAAGAATTAATCGGAATGCATCCCGATGTTTTGGAAGTTGCCGTAGCAGGTCTACCTGATCTTGAAACTGGCGAATTAGTAAAGGCATGGGTTCAATTAAAGCCAGAATCGGAGGGAAAAATTAATGCCGAAGAATTGCGAAATTGGTGTAAAGAGACTATAACTCACTATAAATGCCCTAAACAAATTGATCTAATAGCTGAAATTCCAAAAAGCATTGTTGGAAAAGTCCAAAGAAGGGTTTTACAAGAAGCAGATCCTCTTTTTAAAAAAAAGAACTTTTAAATCTTTAATTTTTTTTTTCCTTATATTACAAGAATTTTCTTGAATATATTTTAAAATAAACTAAATAACTCTAAAAAAATAAAAAATTTTTTAATTTTTAGATATTTCAAATAAATACTTTAAAATAATCTTTAAATTGAGGTAAAAACATGAAAATAGTTGTTCTAAATGGAAGTCCTAAGGGAAACGAAGAAAGCGTTACTATGGTTTACATTAAGTACATTCAAAAAAAAGTTCCCCAACACGAGTATGTTTTCCTTAATATCGCGCAAAAAATTAAGAGACTTGAGAAAGACGAACAAGCATTTCAAGAGATTGTTAGTGAAGTAGAATCCGCTGATGGCGTAATATGGTGCTTTCCCGTTTTTGTAATGCTGGTAGCATCCCAATTCAAGCGTTTTATTGAGTTAATTTTTGAGAGAAATGTTGAATCTGCTTTTGAAAATAAATACACGCTCGTGTTATCAACATCAATCCATTATTTTGACCACACTTCTCATAACTACATGCAAGCCATTTGCGACGATTTAAACATGAAATATATGGGTTTTTTTTCAGCAGATAGTTGGGACCTTCTTTACTCAAAACGAAGAGCAAGATGGCTCGCTTTAACTAAAGAATTTTTTAATTATATTGAAAACAAATATCCCACATCGAAACACTACGCTCCTTTAAAATATAGGGATTTTACTTACACTTATGGAAAGGTTACTGAAAAGAAAATTGATATTAATGGTAAAAAAATACTTGTCGTGTCTGATTCTCTTGGTAAGGAGACAAATCTTGGCCAGATGATTAGTAGGTTCAAAGAGTCCTTTTCTGGTGAAGTTGAGGTGATTAACATCCACGATCTTGATATTAAAGGTGGTTGTATCTCTTGCTTACAGTGCGGTTACGATCATAAGTGCTCTTATTTAGGAAAGGATGGATTTATTGACTTTTGGGAGAATAAAGTAATGACTGCGGACATTCTCGTATTTGCAGGGATCATAAAAGATAGATACCTATCAGCAAGATGGAAAATGGTCCTTGACCGGGCTTTTTACATGAATCACGTGCCAACATTAATTGAGAAACAGATGGGATACATTATTTCAGGACCTTTAAGCCAAATTTCAAATCTTACCGAAATGTTTCAAGCAAACATAGAACATCAGGATTCAAACTTGGTAGATATTATCACTGACGAATTTGGAACTTCGGAAGAAATTGATGCCTTATTACTCGATTTTGCTAGAAGATTAATCTTCTTTTCTAATGCTGATTATTTCAAACCAGCTACATTTTTAGGAGTAGCTGGTAAGAAAATATTTCGGGACGATATCTACGGAAGAAATAGGTTTATATTTTTAGCAGACCACGAATATTACGAAAAGCACGGATTTTACGATACTTTTCCACAAAGGGATGAAAGAGCAAAAGCAATGAACGCAAAACTCATACCATTACTTAGAATTGATAAAGTTAGAAAAAAGATGAATTTTAAGCAAGAATTTCTAAGACCGTTTAAGAGGATCTTGGATGATCCTAATAAATAAATACATCAATCAAGTTATTATTTCTTAACCACTTCCTAAAGAGAAGTGGATTTCTTTTCCATTTTAAAAATAAATACTCTAATTTGGATACGACTTAAATATTTACATTTAATCTCCGTAATTCTGCTTTTAAATTTGTTTCTGGACGAATTATAACGACATGCATTCCTAATTTTTTAGCAGGTTCTAAATTTGTAGCGTAATCGTCCAAAAAAACGCATTCTTTTGGAGTTAAATTATATCTTTGTAATAATATTTCAAAAATAGCTTCTTCAGGTTTTAATACCTTTTCTTCACATGATAATACTCTTCCGTCTAAAAGGTTAAAAAAATCATGACGCGCTTTAACGTGATTGAACGCTTCCTTAAGAACATTAGAAAGCACGTAGATTTTATAACCAATTTGCTTCAGTTCTCTTAATATTTCAACATTTGTTTTAATAGGTGTCAAAATTTCTAACCAATGGTCGAACCATTGAATAAGTAAGTCTTTCGTTTCTGGATATTTATTGATAAAGATGTTTTTTGCATTTTCCATGGAAATTAAGCCTCGATCTAACTTAAGCCACGTTTCGCTTCCAAATACTTTAGTAATGAAATCATTAATGAGTTCCAAATCTTCTGTGTATCGCAAAAGAAACTCCCTGGGCTTGAAATTCAGTAAAACATTTCCCAAGTCAAAGATGATGTTTTTAATCATGATTTAATACTTCTTTTTTAACGCTAAAATAATCAATATGTTCTTATCATCCAAAAAAGGAAACTTATAAATCCTTTTAAAATGTTTTATCAACTTTTAAACATTACACATCATAATTTAACTTAAGCAATAAAAATTCAAACAGGAAAAAACAATGGATAAGAAAATTGTATTAATTGGAGCGGGAAGTGCGTCGTTTGGACCAGCAACATTAGTAGATCTGAACGCGAGTAAGATATTACCTGGCTCTACGATTGTTCTTCACGATATAAACAAAGAAAAATTAGAAATGATTCATGACATGCTTGTTGAAGAAAATAAAAAACTTGGGAATAATTACAACATAGAACAGACAATAGATAGGGCAACGGCAATTAAGGATGCAGACTTTGTAATAAGTTCGATTGAGAACGGAGACAGGTTCGAGTTAAGATGGCAAGATAACACGATTCCTAGAAAACACGGTTCAACGGAAATGATGGCTGAAAATGGAGGTCCTGGTGGATTTTTTCATAGTGCGCGACAAATTCCAGAAATAGTAAAAATAGCAAAGGAAGTTAAAAAAGCAAGTCCCGATGCGTTTTTCATAAATTATTCAAATCCAATGTCTCGAATATGTTTGGCGCTCAAAAGAGCAGTTCCTGATCTGAAATCCGTTGGGCTTTGTCATCAAATACATTTATTATTACCTCATTTGCCGAGAATGCTAAATCGAAAGTTAAGTGATTTACAATTAAGTACAATAGGTTTAAACCATTTTGCTTTCCTTCTTGGACTGAAAGATTTAACAAACGAGCGGGATCTCATGCCGGAATTTAATTCAAAATGTGTGGAATACTTCAAGGACAAGAGGGACAGGTTTGAATTCGCAGATCTTACTTTCGAGGTGTATAAGAGATTTGGATACTTTCCATATGTTGGCGATAACCATCTTTGTGAATATTTACAGATTGGTTCTCATTATACAAAGGTTCAGGATATAATAGACTGGATTACAAGAATGGAGCAAGGAAATAAAGGAATAAACGATAAGATTTCTAGATATTATAAGAGACTTAAGAAAGGAAGATATCCTAAAAGAGGTATACTCAGTAGGGGCGCTTCTGGAGAGCGAGGTATTCCAATTATTGAAGCTATAATTGAAGATAAAAATTCATATGAGGTTGCAGTTAATGTTCTCAATGATGGAATCGTGAACAATTTGCCTCAGGATTTAGTAGTTGAATGTTCAGCCAGAGTCAATAAAGATGGCGTGCACGGTGTAAAACTAGGTAAAATTCCAAAAAATATTGCAGCCATACTTCGCATTGAAGCTTCAATTCAAGACATTTGCGTCGAAGCAATTTTAAAAGAATCTAAAGAACTTGCTATCGCTTGTCTCGCCATGGATGTTAATTGCGGAAGTTTTGAAATGGCAGAAACAATCTTTAAAGAAATGACAGAACTTCAGAGAAATTACTTACCTAATTTTAAATAAAATCTTATTATTATTATTATTATTATATATTCTAACTTTTTTAAAATATGAAGGGAAATTATAAATAACCGATTATAATAAGTGATTTAACATGAAAAATCAATCATTGATAGAAAAACTTGGATTTGAAGCTTCTGATAAAGTGGTCATTTTCCATATTGATGATATAGGATTTTCTCACTCGTCAAATGTAGCTTCTTTTGAATGTTTAGATTTTGGAGTAGCTAGTTGTGGATCAATTATTGTTCCTGCCCCTTGGTTTTTGGAGGCAGCATCAATTTGTAGGAATAACCCCAAGTATGATGTCGGAGTTCATTTAACTCTCACTTGTGAATATGATTTCTATCGTTGGCGTGCCTTGAGTAGTGTTGATCCTAAAACAGGTTTACTTGATTCAGAAAAGTCTCTTTGGCGAACGGAGGGGGAAGCAATTGCCAATGTAACTGTTAAGGCGGCTGAGACTGAAATGCGTTCACAAATTCAAATGGCTGTTGATAATGGAATAGATGTTACTCACATAGACTCGCATATGGGAACTGTTTTAAATCCTAAATTCATTCCATCCTACCTAAAAATAGCTCGGGAATTCAATGTTCCTGCTTTTTTGCCGAGAATATCGAGAGAAGAACTAAATGCCTTGGGTTTAGGGGATCAAGCTGATGTTTATTTAAAAATGTTCTCAAATCTAGATGCAAGTGGAGTTCCGCTAATAGATCACATTATCATTGATACATTGCCGGAGCAACCTGATAAAATAGAGTTTTACTGCCAGCGCATGGTAGAAATTAAGCCCGGTCTGACTCACTTTTTATTTCACGCCGCGAAAATGAGTCCAGAATTAAGAGCTATAACACCAGATTCAGTTGATGGGCGAAATCAAGATTATGAAGCATTTACTAATCCTCGTATTAGAGAGTGCGTTGAGAAACACGATTTAAAAATAATAGGCTACAGAGAAATTCGCGATTATATCAGAAGTCATTAAGATCCTTCTTGTTGATAATAAAAGCAAAAAATGGTTAATAAATTTATTTTTTTATTTCAATTATTTCGATGCTATTTCTTTATTTAATAGTTTAAATAGCATCAAAGGCTATAGAAAATTTAAACATGAATTAATTAAATGGAAAATTGTCTCAAGGTTATAAAATTCTGATTTTTTTCATTACCATAAATCCACCATTTCCACCTTTATACGAAAATGGCGCCTTTTCCTAAATTTAAATTTAATGTATTATAAAATAAAATGATATACTTTATTAGATTAGATTTACTATATTTTTTAATGAAGAAGTTCAATTTGATCATGAACATTGGATTTCACAATGACTTCTGGATTTCCCACATTGGATCATGCCCTCAATTAAACTCTAATGAGTTTAGTTAACTCTATTCCTTATTTTTTCTTGATTCAAATTGCTCTTCTTCTCTTTTTCTTTTTTAAATAATCCTTAGGTCAATAATATTGACCAAAAATTTAGAAAAAGAGGAAAATGAAATCTATTGAATTCCTATTTGGAAATGGCTTTTAAGTAGAAGATAATATTTAATTCCATGAATTTTTTTTATTCAATGAAAATTTTGGAAAGTTGTCCCGTTTTAAAGAAAAAGTCTTTAATTAGTGAAAAGGGATAAGCGACAATCTCTAAAGAGATTAGGGAAAAATTAGGAATTGAATTATAATCTCAGTTGATAAAATCAGATCAGATTTTTTTTATTGATTAATTCTTGATGTTATACTTAAAAAGAAAAGGTATTTTTAACTTCGATGTCATAATTTTTTATGACATAGCCACCAATCAAGACATTCATAGTCCTTCCCAGCGTTAGCCAGTCTTTCTTTTGCTGTCTTTACATCTTTTGCGGGGGGAATGATTACATGATCGCCAAATAATTCATTGTTAGGCCAATTAGCTGGCGTAGCCACTTTTTCTTTGCTAGCAAGTTGTAAAGCTTTTACACACCTTAAAATCTCATCCATGTTTCGTCCAATTTCTTGGGGATAATAAAGAATTATTCTAATAATCCCATTGGCATCCACAATGAACACCGCTCTTACCGTATTTGAACCCTTACCTGGATGGACCATTCCCAACATATTTGCAACTTTTCCATGATCAGCAATTATTGGAAATGGAATTTCTATATCAAGGTTTTCTTTAATCCATTCCATCCATTTTATATGAGCGAATACTTGGTCTATTGAAAGTCCTATTAATCTCGTATTTAATGCTTGAAATTGTTCATTTCGCTTAGCAAAAGCATAAAACTCCGTAGTGCAAACAGGGGTGAAATCAGCGGGATGACTGAATAAAACAAACCACCATTTACCGCCTTTATTTGCATCATCTGGTAGCTTCATCGTTCCATGAGTCGTCAATACTTCCATTTCTGGAAATTTATCTCCCAATAATGGAAATCCAATTTTAGACATATTTAATAAAACACCAATTATGAATATTTATTCATATCTATTAAACATAATATTTATAAATTATAAGTTCTCCAATAATTTCTTAGCATTTTTCAATTCTTCTTCTATTTCCTTATCGGTTAAATTAGGGGGTTGAATTTTTTCACGCTCTATATAGTCCATCATTGCATTTATTGATATTATTGCAAATGTAACTGCTTCCACCAAGCTTATCAACCCCTTTCTGTATATATCACCTGCCTATTTCAACTTATATTCAGTAATTATTATATAAAATGCTAAATGAACTCATTAACCTTCAAGATCGTTATCCTAAGCCCCAATCAAATACTTAAATTGTAAATATTAGAAAATAAGTGCAAAATCCAAGTATAAATTATACTCTTTTCTTTTCTCATCGAAATTGTGGGTTGACTTTTTTAAAATTAATTCTATCATGCTTTGATCCAACTTTTTTACAACATTCCTATCCCATTTTGACCAGTGCGGTAATCCCGTAAAGAAAACATTCCATAAGTAATTGTTGTTTCCCTGAAATCTCGAAGAAATTTCGTTTGAGAGTAATATCCAAAATAAAACTAATTTAGAAGAAATATTAGCATTTTTTTTCATGTGAGAGCGAAAAAAATCTCCGAATGCTAATATCATTAAAATTCCTAAGCCGTATTTTATTTGAACTTTAGAAACATGAATCAAATGTTTATTCTTAACCGTTTCCCAATCTAAATCTTTAAGTACTTTATCATTTATTGATATTTTATCATGTTCCTTGATACTTTCTTCTAATTTATTAAAGTAGAATTCTCTTGTTAGATGTGGTTTTGTTTCAACAAATTGAAAAATTCTAAGAGCTCCAGCAATTCTCCACTCTAACCAATCTTGAGAGTATTCTAACGCTTTTTCTAAGGCTTTATCTCGGTGCGGCCATAGATCCAAAAGATTTTTTAATTTATTGTTTATATCGTTATAATATTTAATGTAATGATTGTAAATTTTTGCGTAAGAATATCCTAGGACATCAATGTAAGTAAAGATTTCTAACAGGTCAACGAAACGATCACGGAATTGTTTATTTGATATAAATTTGATAAATTCTTCATCGTTGAGCAATGAATACACCCCGTAATACGTCGCTTCACCAGTATAAATGGCAGCAAATAATAAGTGGTATTGTATGACTTTCCTTACAAGCATCTTTTCGATATCAGAAAGCTCAAATGGCTCAAGCAATTTTTTCTCAGAAATTAATAGATAGCTTTGATGGGGATGATTCTTTTTATCGAAAAATCTGCCAATATCGTGGTAAATTAAAATAAGAGGGATGATTAGCTCGTTCTTCTCGCATTGTTTTATTATTATGGCCTTGATCGTTTGAATGGATTCCGGAGAAAGAGTTTCAGAATAATAACTTCCGTTTTTTATTGAAAAAAAGATTTTAAAAACCCTAAAAATATGACGGATTGTTCTCAGAAATTCTTCTTCGTCATTTTCTCTTCCTTTTTGAAAAATCCCTTTTAAATTAGGAAAAATCGCTATTAAATCGCTAAATTTTCCGCTGTTAAGTATTTCTTTTGAAGTATCAATCCAAGCAAGCTTTAAATCGTTAAAGATTTTATTAAGGGAATTTATCATGGGCTTATATTAAAAATTGAATTATACAAGTAAAAAGTTTCTAATTTTAATATAGAAATCTTCAACTATTTCTGGACGAATTTTGTCAATGCTGAATGCTTCTGAATTCATTTTCTAATTTCTAAATATGAGAAATTCTGATTTAAATCAGTTAAATATTTTTATTTTCACGGGTTTTCCACCAGAGCGAGCAGATTTAGAAGCAGCAATTCCCGCCAGACACATATTAGCGGCTATTTTAGCGTGTAGTGCTGGTTTTGTATCATTTTCAATTGCTGACAACCAGTCATCGTGTACACGTGCTAAGCCCCCGTAATAAAGTCCATTAACTAATGGTATTACTTTTGATAGTTCTAATTGGTTAATTTTTTTAGATTTCAATTTTCTATGTTGGGCCCTGGTAATTTTGTGACCATTGGCTAAAAACAACTGCCCTTCTTTTTTTTGCTTCTCGAATTGATAACACTCGTAAGTTCCAGTTCGCCCAACCACTTGTATAATGCAACGATTAGGTTCTCGAGCAATTATGTAAGCATTTGCGCATTTTGCTATTGCACCCGTTTCTGTTCGAAATAAGCCTACTTGAAAAGCTTTAGCAGGACTACAAATAGGTTTTCCTTGATATCCTCCAATGTCATTCGAATAACTCACAACCTCGGAAAAGGGCATTGGATTACGAATCCCTCCCATAACAACCTGGGCAGGACCAATTGAGTGTGCATACATCAAGGGATCAAATAATTG
>JAUXAJ010000177.1 GCA_030620005.1 Promethearchaeota archaeon
TGGTGAATCCGCATGTACAGGTTTACACGGGGCAAATCGCTTAGCTAGTAATTCATTGTTGGAAGGCGCTGTATGTGCGCATGAATGCGCAACTACAATCGCTAATGAAGTCAAAGACAGAAAGATTAAAGAATTTGAAGAATGGGAAACAGGAAACGCCGTACCATCAACAGAAGGGGTTGTTATAACGCAAAATTGGGACGAAATAAGGATCTCAATGCAGAATCTAGTTGGAATTGTCAGATCGGACAGGAGATTAAAGAGAGCTTTAAAACGAATGAACCTTTTTTCAGAAGAAATCGATTATTATTATTGGAATTACCAAATCGAAAAAAATTTAGTGGAATTAAGAAATTTATCGATGGTGGCTGAAATAATTATAAGATGTGCTATGAGCAGAAAGGAAAGTAGAGGTACTCATTTCAATATCGATTATCCTAACAAAGTAAAAATAGCTAGAAACTCACACATCAAAAGACCTTGGTAAAGGAATAATTATAAATAATTTGGTATAAAGTGTTCAAAATACCATAAAATAAACTTGGATCTAACATTCTGTAAAGATGCGATCTTTCGTAAATGTTCTATTAAACTAATATATCTAAAGTAAAATCTGCTAAGCTTATACTTCTTATACCAATCTTCTTCCTTCATTCTATTTTTATCTTTCCACCTTTCAATCCATTCTTCTTTGATAATATCAGACATACCCTCCCACAATTTATTATTATTATAATTACAAATTAATCTAGAAAAGTAAGACTATATTTACAAATTAAGGATAATTAAAAAGATCTTTCAACGACAGAAGATAATAACAATTTTTGCCCCTTTTTGCCATTCATTATCTCTACCATTCACGACATTACGAATCCGTTAACTTTTAAGCCGTATCAAGGTTCAAGCGCAAGTAACTCTAGGATTCTACTCTATTTAATACTAATAACCGCCATATTGTGAGGAGTTTTTATTCACACGTGTAAACTAATTACATGGTAGGAAGACCTTTTAAACAATTAGTGGAATTATGGCGTCCCTTATTCGCAGTGACAAGAAATGGACATCAAACACCTCTATTTACAATAAAAATGAGGTGCTCTGATTGCTATATTTGGATGGTTAGCACTAATGGAACTAGAAAGAGCGGAGAGGGGCGAATAGAATTGTTCATCTGTAGGAATCCGGAATGCTTGAAAGAAAGGCAAGAAAAAGGATTTAAAAAAGAAAAGCAATTTGTCGTATCGACCTCGCACGAGTTTAAGGAGCTGTTATACGTCAAGCTAAAAGCATTATACGAAGATCTGTTGAAGGATGGCGCCAAGAACGCGACGATCGCAAAAAAATATAGCGTGTCCCCATCTCAGATTTCCGCCCTCAAGACGGAAATTGAAACCGCGATTGAAAAACATCGGACCTTGGACTCCTTGGTGGAGATGCCGCAACCCGATAGAGCGATTGCGATTGACGAGACCTTCCTGAGAATTGAAGGCAAGAAGGTTTACATCATCATCGCCACGGGTTACGCTTCCCGTAAGGTTCTCGGGATAAAGGTCTTTTTTTCGAGAAACGAAAAAGATATGCGGGAGGTGTTTGACGAGGCGGAACGCAACACCATGTATCGCATTGCGACCGTGACCTCAGATGCTTGGGATGCTACCATTTCGATGGTCAAACAATTGGGCAGGGACATCACGCATATCATTCACAAGCACGAGAAACCCTATAATAAAGCCGTAATAAAGCACTACAACTACACGCATGCTGAGCGAATAACTACAGAAATAGGGGTGAAAACGGATGTTCCTAAAACACACGCCAAGCGCCAAGGCTTTTACACTCAGACGAGAACTCCTCTAAATCCACCACCCTCAAAAAAGCGCGGTCGACCTAAGGGCTCCAAGAATAAACGGAACGTAAGGGCTCCTAAAAAAAAACGAACAAGCGTGGACGGAAAGGGCTTTTTAAGGTCTTCGATAATGGCAAGAAATTCTTCTTCAAGGTAGACCCTTACAAGAAGACGGTGAGAATGAGCAAGGGTTTGCCCGTCTCGTTGGAAGAGGCTCTGTTAGAAGTAATTGAGCTGTTTGCTCTTAAGAAGACTCAGAATAACCTTTCGGAAACCATGAACTCGGTGCTTCAATCGCTCCTGAGATTGCGAGGGCCAAAAACCGTGAGCTCGGTCGAACGGCGTATTCGTGCTTGGGTAATAATTAGAAATACTCCCGACCTCCTTGACGAGATCCAAATAGATCGCAACATTCGAGGGACTTTTTATATTAATAATTTGAAGCTAATAGAATTACCAACCATTGAAAATTGGGAGGCATGCGTATAGAAATTACAAAAACGGCGATTTTATAATTAATCCTTAATTTATAAAATTAGCAAAAAGTAAGAATTATTATATTTTTTTGTCATATATATTATTAATAGAAGTAAAACAAGAATTTTACATTAAAAGGGGAAAGAAAAGAAATGGAGAGAAAGAATATAATTATTATGGCAGTTGTTATAATAGTTGCCAGCCTAGTTACTACAGGGATAATATGGTTAATTCTCTTTTGTCCAGAATGCTTTGAATCAGAAGAAGTACCAGATCCTAAAGAAGATCATCTGCGGCTTATTATAGACTTTGATGACGATAATGAATATGTGGCAGGAGACAGAGTGGATATTTTGTTTGATAAAAAAGATGAGGAATTCACCTTGTACGATAGGTTTGGTACACATAAAGGAGAATATGAATATACTGAGGACGAAGACGGAGATGAATATGAGCTTATATTAGATTTTGATAACGATCCAGTGTGGGACATTGAGTTTAACGATGATGAGTTTAAGGGAGAGAAAGATGATGAAGATAATGGTGGCAAATATGAATGGCTTGAGGAAATTCGGGTTCCGACATATCATTTAAATTTTACAATGGAGTTCGATGAAAACCCCCGCGGATATAATAAGGGTGATATTGTGGATATAACTTATCAGGTAGGTAGTAGATTTTACTTGCGTGATAAGTACGGCGATTTTAAGGGTTGGCACGAATACACCGAAGATAAGTTTCTTATATTAGATTTTGATGCGTATCCAACATGGTATGTACAATTTCTAAACGAAACTTATTTTACAGGAATTGAAATAAGTTATAGGAATGCTGGCACATACGAATGGGCATAAAATATTTATTTTTATTTCTTGAGTTTACAAGTCGACTCTCCCAGAGTCAATAGGCAACCTCTCCCCACTGAGAGAATTAAGATTATACAATAATAAGTTATCAACTCTCCCAGAATCAATAGGAGATCTTAAATTACTCTCTTATCTTTATTTAATGTGGAATAAATTGACGACTCTTCCAGAGTCGATAGGAAACCTCCCCTCACTCAAAGAACTAAAGTTAGACAATAATGAGTTATCAACTCTCCCACAGTCAATAGGTAACCTTTCCTCACTCAAAAAACTATGGTTAGACAATAATGAGTTATCGACTCTCCCAGAGTCGATTGGAAACCTCTCCTCACTCAAAGAACTATGGTTAGACAATAATGAGTTATCAACTCTCCCAGAATCGATAATTAATTTAAATTCTTTAGAGGCATTACATATATCAAATAATCCATTGGATTCAAATGTTCAATCCTTAATAAAACCGTTTAAAGAGAGAGAGAAAGAGAGAGAAATAAAAAGAAAGGAAATTGAGGATGAGGAAGATTTCAGGCGTATTTTTGGGATGGAAGAGTAAAATCGACTTTTTTTCCTATGACTTTTTTTAACAAAACTCCTCTCTCATGATGGACTGAAATTCAACGTCTAAATCTGTGAATGGAATTCCCCTGGTACTAGTATAAATATCTGGTTCATATTCATTCTTAGAAAAATCTGAAAACGAATCGATAAAATAACCGCAGGTGTTAAAAGATTTTCTACATTGGTTCCTAATAAGACCTGGCAAACTATTAACAACGACAAATATTTTACTAACATCAGTTTTTTTGGGTAGATACAAATGATAGTGATGGGCTTTAACTCTTTCGCTACCTTTTATTCTTTTTTAAGTGCGAAGTATTCATTCCAGACTTCCATATATTTTTCGTACCATTTATCAACCTTATTAAATACGCTTCTAAAATGATTTCCCTGCCCTCTAAGAAAGGGATCTTTTTTACATTCTCGTAATAAAGCCCTCCATCTCTCACGTTTGATCTCATATTGCCGAATATAAACAGGAAATCTCTTAAAATTATGTCCGAATACACGATAGTCGAGTACCCGCTGTGCTCCTTTAGAAGTCATCATATTTTTTTTAAAAGACGGATAATAGACATACTTTTTATGAAAAGACTCTAAAAGATTATTGGTGCTCGGGAGATTTGGATCTCTTTGATGGGCTAAAATTTTTGGCAACCATTTTTCTACCTGCTTTAATGCGGAATTTAACATGCTAATCCTCTTTCCATTTAATCGTCCTATTGTTCTGCGCAATATCTCCAATTTTATGTATGCATCTGTGTTATTTGTAGAATCTATGAGACTATGAAAGCGTTTTAATAGCCAATGCCATTCTTTCGGAAGTAGTTTTGTAGATCATGGAGGTATACCTGCATAAATTTTTACATGTCGAGCGACAATCCATTTTATATGTGTTAAACAGTTTTGCTGTTTAACATTCTTAAAACTTCTTGTTCGAAATAATCCTCCAAGATTTGTAGAACAATCTTTCACGATACCATGTATTTTTAGCATGGCATTCCGTCTTCCTTCTCTTAAAACTTCTCTTCCAGCATCTCTTCCCATACTTTTCATAATCTTAGCAACAGGGACGAATCTTGTATTAATATCTACAGTGTCTATGGTGTATCGCTTCTTTCCGCTGATTCTCATATGAATCTCATCATACCCCCAATATCCACTTGAAGGAACGGGAGTCTTTTTTAATATTTCTCTGAGAGGTTCTGTTATTTCATTTATCCAGTTAACGATTGTTGATTTCGAGATTTTTATACCAAAGTCAATTATAAATACTCGTTGAATCTGTGAAGGCATTAAGCCTTCCATATAATGTTGCCTCGCCCTTCTTTTATAATTCTCATGATAATTGCCGTACTTTAGAGCATATTTGGAAAAATCAGGTGAAATTTCGCCACATTTCGGGCAACGTTTCCTTTTTAAGCGGAAATTACATTGTCCTTGACCTTTATCTAAAATCGCAGTTCTGAGGTTCCATCCATTCTTCACTAAACGAGAATTACACCTCATACAATGAGTTTCCTTAATCTTTACATTAAAATTAGGTTCAAAAATAAGTGAATAATTCAAATTAGACTTAATCCTCGAATTATTGAACCTGGATTTGGTTTCATGCTTCTTTGCAATTTTGGAAAAAATTTAATAAGAGTGGTTTGTTCTATTCTTATGGGGGTCATATTGATTCGATTTAATTGATGCGGATTAATTAAAACGAATCTTTGGCTCTCTTTAAATATTTCCTTTTTATTGGAAAGAATTGCTTTAAATATTAAAATTTTCTCATCAAGATCATATTAAATTTTCAGAAATTTAGATATTTTGGCAAAATATAAATTTCAACTCAATCCCAAATCACTGGATTTTGTACCCCATCGTTTTTTTTTCTTTTAATAGACCTAAATTCATACCTCAGTTCACCTTGTTTTCTTAGTTTTTATATATTTAATCTTGTTCCAATGGATCTTTATAAATAAAAAAATGAAGATGGGAGAAGATTACCCAAAAAGAGCTGTTACTCTAACCTTCCCGACAAGCTGGTAACCTTTACATCCCATCATCATTTCTTGCATTGAATATTTATAAAAAAAAATTGGAAATGGGAGTAAATTACCTAAAAAGAGCTGTTACTCTAATCTTTCCGATAAACTGGTAACCTTTGCATCCCATCTTATATTATGAAGAAAATGACTTCTTTTATATCTAATAAGACTTTAGAATTTTAAAATTTTTCATGAGAAATTTTGAACTAGAACAAGAAAAAGGAGCAAAAGCCCGGACTTTTATGTAGAACGTGCGATATTTCATTACGAAAAATGCTTAATGAAAAATCTCAATGTAATTCATTTAAATCACTTTCATTCAAAATAATTACATGAAGATTTTTTCAAACTAAGAACTTAAATCTATAGATTATTAGCGTTTTTTCGGAGGATCTATGTGCTTTAGCTCTGATACCCATTTAATTGAAGGATCGTAAAATCCATTTTCCGAAGGGAATAGGCGCCCTTTAACCCTTATCCATTGTCCTACTTTTGGTAAAAAACCATATTCATTAATTTTTGAAGAATTTACAAGTACGGAATAATATTCGAATCCGACCTGTACTCTGAGCGACACATACCCATAGGTGTAGCTGCGCCTAATTTTTTTCTCTCCATTTCTGAATTCCACTATTTTTCCTTCAATAACTATGGCATCTGACATAATTATTTATGATGATTTTTTAGATTTATAATTAGACTCCTTGTAAATTTATAAAGAAATTCTTCATATGATTTTTCAATTAGTAAAATCTTCAATTGTCATTTACTCTTCTAATATCTCGATTTGTCTACAATGAAGGGCTGAATTTTCAAATGTATGTTTACATGGTACATATTCTTCATAATAATCTTTTTCTCCATGCCTTCTCCAGAATTCTCCCCAATATCTGTCATATAGTTCCGTTGCATGCTCCAACACTTTTTTAAAAGATTTACTACTATAATAAAGTTCTCTCTGTTTTGGTCTTCCATGATATTCAATGTATATTATGTATTTACCGCTTTTTAAATTCTTGAGAATTTTTAAGCCATGATTTTTGATTTTCGGGTTATATGCAAGTTAAGAATATCAAATTTAATTACAATGAACGTTGATATAGTAATTATCAAATAAAAAAGAGAGCCGAAACATTAAAAGTGAAAAATCATTTCCATTAATAATAATCCCATGAGTTCTTACAGATTTGGCTTTTTATATGTTGCATTCCTAGGAAGCCTTATTGGAATAGTTGCAGCTTTTATCTCATTACTAGTATTCATTATTGATGATACTGTAGATTTTTATACTGAAATAGTATCATTTTTTACTCTTATCATATTGTGTAGCTACATTATTATCCTATTAATCTGCCTTATTAACCTAATAATCTTTTATTTTTTCACGGGAGGATTTTATAATATACTTACATCAATTTTTAGCGGGTGCATCTTTGGAAGTCTTTTTTGTTTAAGTGCTAGTCTAATTATCTATTCTTTTTATAATAATTCAATTCTCTTTATCATTGGATGTGTTCTATTAACATTAATAATAATAATTGAGTGTATTTTAAAATTTATGTAATGAATCGAAAATTAAAAATCTTTCAGATAATGACGACAAAAATTCCATCTATATCACCTCGAAATTTGTCGGAATGAAAAGATCTTACAAGAGTGATCAAAAACACCAATTTTCTAATCGAAAATGGACAAAATGGGGATTTTCATTCGAAAAGTATCACACGCGCTCTTCCGACATTAAAAGAATTGATATAGCCAAGATTATTGTCGGCTTTAAATTAATGATTCTTAAATTTCAGTCAAAAATAAAAAATCAAAAATACCCTCAATTTGTAATTATAAAGTATTCTGATCAAATGTTGTTTTTGAAGGAATATTAATGTTTGTGACTCATTCAAAGTGTAGAAAAAATGGTAATCACCTTTGAAGAATTGCAGAATAAATCGATCTTTAAAGGCGTATCATCCCAAAATTAACCTGAAAAAGGACCCATCTTGACCTAACATCCACTGACAATATCAACGGTTCGTTTTATAAATTAACTCTTAGAACTGGGTTAAAAGCCGATCGCTTTCAGCACAGGAGTGATCTTTCCTGAAAGCACAGATTTTAACGCCTTATCAAAATCCACGCCGTTTTTCTCACATGTCTGGTGGAATGATAAGTATAACGTGAATGAGTCCATGACCTCCTCGCTCTTGAAGTCGTGGCTTGTTTTTCTCATGATCACGAAGGGACGTAGCTCTCTTTCAGCAGCGTTATTATCGGGCGGGATGCCGGGATGTTTTAGATACGTGAATAAATAATTCTCGTAGCGCTTGATCCGTTTAATGAGTCGCTTTATATCGGGATCCAAATCGCCATCGGCTTCTATCTCCTCAAGTAATTGTCTCAATTGGTTAATGGCTTCCTCTTCGGTCGCACGGATTTCAGGTCCTGCCTTATAACTAAGCGGGTTATTTTCATCAGCCCATGCTTGCTTGAAAAATTCGTACAATATGAAGGCGTGTTTTATTTTTTGCCGCTCACGCCTCTTTTTTTCCTCAAACGCCTCACGTTCTTCCTTGGATAGAGGTTCAGGGTGCTTTTTTGGTCGACCTCGCTTTTTTTCCGCATACTCACCTTTCGTTTGCTCCTCTTTTTGCTTCTCGTCCTCCTTTAAGCGCTTCTCGATCTTATTAATGGATCCCTCACTTTTCATAACAATACATTTTAAATCTTTTACCAAGTGCGCAAGGCATTTTTGTTGCTCCTCCGTGAGATTATTATATGCCCCCCAAAAATCCGAAATTAACACGCCTTTAAAATCATTAAAAAACTTCTCGATTGCCTCATGTCCCCTTGAAGCAGGGGGGATAAACAAGGTGAAAAATGTAGTGATAATGACCCAGAGCCACCAATTTCCGCCTTTCATGGGCAAGCCGGTCTCGTCAGCGTGAACGTATTTTGCCTCTTTTAACTTTTTAATGCATTCTAAATAAAAATCCTCGAGATGAGCGCCGTATTTCTTAAACCAATCGACTATGGTAGTTCTTGAAATTAAGAAATCAAATTCAGGTATCCAGCGGGCAAATTCGATCAAGACTTTTGAATAAGAGTGCTTGGACTCAATCCTAGACTGCATGACGGTGGCTATGAACCCAAAACCGAAATGACAATCTTTAAGATTCCAAGGTTAGGACTTACCGGCTTTTTACAATTTTTACAGCGATAACGATGCATGATATAGTTAGTAATTTTTAATTGCCTGCCTCGCTTTATCGGTACTAAATCTAACACGTAATGTTCCCAACTGTCAAAAGGTTTTCCTAAATTCTTTTTACCGCATTTAGGACATTTTTCAAGGTACACGTGAATTACTTTATCCACTTCATTTTCGGGAGGTCGCTTCCATGCACCACCATTGCTTCCCTTTGGCTTACCTTTTTTCTTTAATCCATTATTATCTGAATCTAATTCAGGTGTATCACGCCTCTTACCCTTGTCCTTTCGCTCCTTCTTCTTTTTTTCGAAATATTTTCTTGTTTTCTTATTATCTTCTTGCCAGTTCTTAATTGCTTCTTTTTTAACTTCTTTTTTTTCGCCTACGGTGTTTATCTCGGGAAGATCCCAATCGTCAACGTTTATAGGCATTCTTTTCGAAAGTTCTTTCTCATGCTTCCTTTTTAACTTAAGGAGGGAAATAATGTTAAAAAATATTAAGAACCATATTATTAAGATAAATGTGAACATAATACAGGAATATTACACATCTTTATTTGAAAGATCGTATAATATCCAGAAGATATATTTATAATTTGATCAGAATACTTTATAATTACGTATAATTAAGTAAAAAAAATTCATGAAGTAATTTTCTTCTCTGAAATATAATATTACAGCTTAAATTCCATTCTTATTCAGTCTTAAATGTGAATGTTAAACTTTTGTGAGAATATGTTAAAAGAGGTGCTAAATCTTTAAGATATATACTTTCTATATTCTCAAAAATGTGATGCAGTTCAATTGAATCTTCTATATCAAGTCTAATAAAATCAAATACATTTACATCTAGGCCAAGTGTTTCGTCAAACAAAAATTTACGCAACGAAAACTTAAGTTCATCGCGATCCCAATATCATAAATACAGGAATAATTGGTTTGCCCATGGCATCGGCCGCTGTCCATTCTTTCTTAACTGGAACAGATTTCATTGAGTGTAGAGAACAGATTAAGAGCATTACATCGCATTTGCCAAGATTATCGTTCATATATTCAAATATATTGTCTTGCATATCTTCTTGCCAATATAGGACGTCGTAAATGTCTTTATAAGAGGTTAAGCTCTCAGCGATTTCACGGATTCTGAAAAGATTTGCGTCTACAGTTGCATAACTTACGAATACTAATATTTCCGATTTTTTTACTTCATCAATCATAAAAATCAATCGACTTTCAATTTAATATATAAAATTATTCAGAACAAAATTGTATAAATAATATCTAAATATACGCTCATTTAATTTTTTTGTAAAATAAAAACAAAATTTTAAAATTGAGAAAAAAAGGATTAATCTCCTTCTTGAAGAAATTGAAAATTATTATTGGGATTTTAAAATAGAGAAAAATTTGGTTGAATTAAGAAATTTAGCAACTGTTGCGAAACTTATAATAGTTAGTGCTATAAGTAGAAAAGAGAGCAGGGGAATACATTATAATGTGGATCACCCTAATAAAGCTGATTTAATAAGACCAACTATAATTCGAAAACCTTGGTAGAATGTTATAATACTATTTTAAATAAAATTTTAAATTATACTTTACATTAATAACGAAACATTTATACAAATAACTTTAAAAATTAATGATTAAGGTGCTTTAAATTCCAAATTCTTTAAATATTGGCAAGAGCATTAGGCTAGAACGAATAATAAATCGAGAGACAAAAAGGACGATTATTATCCCGATGGATCACGGTTTAACGGTCGGTACTATCAAGGGCTTAGAAGATATGGCAGAAATGGTTGATAAGATTGCTATGGGTGGTGCAAATGCTGTATTAATGCATTCTGGAATGGTGGGTGCGGGACATCGTAAAACTGGAAAAGACATCGGATTAATAATTCATCTTTCTGGAGCAACAAATCTATCACCTCACCCCAATAGGAAAGTACTAGTATGCTCAGTAGAAAGAGCATTAAAGATGGGT
>JAUXAJ010000105.1 GCA_030620005.1 Promethearchaeota archaeon
ATAGAATAGTAATTAGTACTAAAATTTATTAGTACTAAAATTTAATAAAAAAACTAAACTAAATTCTAATCTAACATCTTTAAAAAAATAAAAAATAATTAAAAAAACAGGTTATATATAAAATGAGTCTTGAAAAAGGAACAGAAGAGAAGAATAGGTCTATGTCCACTCTCATTTCATACAGCGTAATGAATATTGGAAGCGGAACGGCTTTTAGCTTTATCATGGCATATGGGCTCTATTTTTACGAGGTTGAAATTGGCTTACCCATCTTATTATATACCCTCGCGTTTGTTATATTTTCGATCTGGGATGCAGTCAACGATCCCATCGTTGGTCATATATCGGATAAACCCCACTTTTACACGAGACGGTGGGGTAGGCGTTTTCCATGGATAATTATTGGAACCATACCTATTACTTTGTTATTTTTGCTCGTATTTTCGCCACCCGATGTAGATCCTGTCGAGAACGCGATTGTCTTATTCCTTTGGCTTACATTATTTCTTTGTGCTTATGAATGGTTTTATACTGCTGCTTCGGTAAATTATTCGGCATTATATCCTCAAAAATTCCGTACCGATAGAGATCGCAGGTATGTAACTGGATTTAACCTAGGTGGATGGGCGTTCATGCAATTCTTCGGGATAGTAGTCCCGCCGCTAATAATCGTGTTTGGAGATAAAACAAGTTTCTTTACGGCAGCATTACTTATCGTGCTAATTACCCTCCCATTTATAGTATTAGGAATTCCAGGTGTTCGTGAAGATAAACAAATGATCGAGGACTTTCTAAGAAGCGAAGAACAAGCCAAAGAAAAGGGAAGTTTTATCCATGTAATGAAAGTCCTCTTTAAAAATCGAAATTTCCTCGCAATGCTCGTCGTTTGGATGTGTCTAAACACTTATAATTATTTAGCTATTGGATCAGTAATTTATCACACTCGATTCGTTCTACAAATAGAAGCATATTGGGGAAGCCTTGTCCTGTTAGGTTATTTAATAACAGGTCTCATTACGATTCCTATCTGGATCTGGATAATTGGGAAAATTGGGGAAATAAAAACTCTTTACATTGGTACGATAGGAATGGCGCTTTCCATGTTCCCCATCTTGCTTTTTAATAATGTAATTGCGGCCTTTGTCGCCTCTTCAATAACGGGAGTTGTCGTTTGTGCCTTGCAATGTGCCGATGAGCCATTATTTGCGTCAGTTATCGACCAAACAGTATTACAGGAACATCGACGCTCGGAAGGAGCGTACAATGGAGTTTTACAGCTCGTTTTACGCGCTTCGGCGCCAATCACTACTGTTATCTTCGCAGTTACCCACATTGTCACTGGTTTCGATCCGAATGCTGATGTTCAAACACCTCTAGCCCAGTGGGGAATAATAGCTGATTTTTCTTTGATTCCCATGATTCTTGCTGTAATTGGAATTCTTGTCTTTTGGAAATTATGGGATCTCACGGAAGAAAATAGGAAAGAGCTCAGAGCCCAGTTGAAGGAACTCGAGCTTTAAATATTATTTCTAATTTTCAGATTTTTTTTTTTTTAAATTATAAAATTAACATAATCGTATTTGGTATTAAACATACAAAAATGTGATGTAAAATAGCTAAAATTATTGTCATAAACGGAAGCCCTCACGGAAAGGGTGGGACTACTTTCTTTTTTTTTCAATATGCTCAGAAACAGTTTCCTGAAGCTGAATGTAAAATTTTTCACGTTGGTGCACGCATTAAAAAAATTGAAGAAGACCAAGATTACTTCAATTCAATAATTGATGAGGTAAGAACTGCCGATGCAGTTTTCTGGATTTATCCAACTTGGATTTTCTTACTCCCCTGTCAATTCAAGCTGTTTATTGAATTAATCTGGGAAAGAGGTGCTGAATCGGCCTTCAAAGGTAAATACGCTACTTCAATCGTCACATCAATTCATTTTTGCGACGATTTACCGTTAAATTACATGCACGGCATTTCTGAAGACCTTGGGATGTTTTATTACACGGGATTTTCGGCTGATATGGAAGACATGAATAAAATAGAAGAACGCAAAAGATTGAGCTTATACGCCCAAAATTTTCTTCGAATCGTGGAAAACAAAATTCCCTTACCTCGAGTTACAGCGCCAATCGTTTATCAGCCGTGTTCTTACGAGTCAGGAAACATTGAGGACGTAAAAAAGACAAACGACTATAAAATGCTTCTGATTACTGACGCTGAAAAGGAAGATAAAAATCTAATCAATATGATTGAATCCTTTACTCGACTCGTCCCAAATCCGGTTGAAATAGTTAATTTGAACGACATAAACATCGTTCAAGGATGCTTGGGATGTGGAAACTGTCAATTTAACGTGGGACAATGTGTTTCTGCTAAACGAGACGATTACGAAGAAATGTATAGGCAAAAAATCATTGACAAGGATGTGTTAATTCTCGCTCCGAAAATCAGAGACCGCTATTTCTCTGCAAAATGGAAAAGAATGGAAGATAGGCGGTTCGTCGACAATCATCGCCCCCTTTGGACGGGAAAGCAAGTTGTATATCTAATTTCGGGTCCTTTAAGAGCACTCCCAAACTTGCGCCAACTTTTACATATAAGAAAACAGGTTAATGAAGCCGAAATTGCTGGAATTGTCACCGATGAGTACGAAACTCCAGGAGAAATCACGGAGTTAATTAAAGCGAGCATAAAGCAGCTTTTCTGGTCTTTAGAAAAAAAGTTCATTTTCCCCAACACATATGTTGGAATTGGAGCTTTGAAAATATTTCGGGACTTCATCTGGAATTACCAATTTGTTTTCCCAGGTGATCACGCGCATTACAAGGAACACGGTTTTTACGATTTTCCTAAAAAAAGTCGGCTTAAATTCTGGTTTATAGGCCGAATCATGAAAAAGGAAAAATCTCGGAATAAGTGGGGAAAAAAATTCGCTAAAAAAGCCGAGGCGCAGCGAAAGGCAATCATGGAAGAAAAGTTGATCTAAGCCCTTAAAAACAACACCACACCTTCAATTCGGAAATAAGCTCCTTAAAAAAGAACGCGTGCTTGTAAGGCTAGATACGCAATTATTGGGGAAAATAGAATGGTTTATAGAAGAATAAGTTATTATTTAATTATACAAAAAAAAGAACATTTAGTCAAATTTTATGAAGGAGCGTAATTTATTGCAATCGTAATAATATAAAATATCTTATAGTACAATTATGAATGAAAAGAAAATGGATTTACCAAAATTAGAATTTTTCTGGCAATATGTCGAACATTGGGCTGCTATTGACCCAGATTTTCCAACAATCAAATATAAAGACAAAATTACCACGGCTGGAGAACTTTACGATGAAGTCAAGCAGGTAGCAAAGGCTTTTCTAAGTCTTGGTGTGAAAAAGGGGGATAGAATTGTCACGGTGCTCCCCAGTAGCCTTGAATTCATATTAACATTTTTAGCATCCAATATGATAGGTGGTATCGTTACTCCCATGGACATACGGTATAGACCTGCTGATTACGAACGCTTTTTGTCCCACGTTGAGCCAAAAATAGTTGTCTTGATAGGAAAAGCTAGAGGATACGATGTCGCTCAAGCAGTACAAGATGTATGCGTAAAAGCGTGCCCCGACGCAAAAATTATTGTAGTTGGAGGAGGTGCATTAGGGGAGTCTTTTGATGAAATGTTGGCCAAAAAATACGAGTTAGATGACGAATTAGAAAAAGCAAAAACATCATTGAGCCAAGATGATGGCACATTGATTGTTTTTACTGGCGGAACGACAGGAATGCCAAAAGCGGCGCTATTATCCCAGAGAAATTTATTATACTCAATCTATTACGAAACGCAGGCGTTAGTAAAGAACATTGAATCTCTTGGAATTTCTCAAAGAACAAAAATAATATCAAATTTACCAACGAGCCATGTAGGAGGCGTAGAAGAGACTATCGGGTGCGCGCTTTGTGCGGGGATGCAACTAATAGTCCAAGAAGCATGGTCTCCTTACCCACTTTTGGAAGCGATTCAAGAGGAAAAAATTCATTTTACAGGCGGAGTTCCCACAATGATGGCAATCCTTCTAAGCTTACCAGATCTTGATAAATATGACCTCTCCTCCATAAAACTTGTAATGGTTAGCGGAGAGAAATTAAGTTTGGAACTCCTCCAAGGAATTAAAGAAAAGTTCACTGAAAATATCATCAATGGATATGGTAGCACGGAATCAGGTACAGAAACTACCTTTTCATCCATAGGAGATCCGCTTGAAAAACTAGCAGCGGGTTATGCGGGTCATCCTCTCCCAGAACAAGAAATTAAAATTGTTGATGACGATGGAAATGAGTTGCCTCCGGGAAAAGAAGGAGAAATCTTAGTAAAGGGCCCAATGACCATAACAGGTTATTTTAAAATGCCTGAAGAAGACAAAGTCGGGTTTACTCCGGATGGATGGTGTAAAATGGGTGACTTAGGCCATCTTGACGAAGATGGTGGGCTGTGGATTAAAGGTCGTAAAAAATTTATTATTAGAGTGGGCGGTTACACGGTTCTACCCACAGAAATCGAAGAGGTCGTGCTTAAAGATCCAAATGTTGCCATGGCTGCTGCAATAGGGATACCACATAAGATTTACGGGGAAATAATTTGGCTTTATGTGATTCCAGAGGCTGGTAAAAAGCCAGATGAAAATGCACTTATTGAATTATGCAAAGAGCAACTTGCAGATTTTAAAGTTCCTAAAAGGATATTCTTCAAGGATTCACTTCCACTTACTCGTCTTGAAAAAATAGATCGAGTAACTCTGCGAAAACAAGTATTATCAGAAATGAAATAAGCAATAATTCATATACCAAATTTCATGCATAATTTTTTTTAAAATTAAATATTTCATTTTCCACGAGAACAATGGCTATCTCTTTCAGCAGCGATATATAAAGAATCTGCTGTAAGAACGATGGAATGTGGAGCAGTTTCAAAAGGTAGGGAATTTAGTAGTTCCATTAAATAGTTTTTAAGGTTATACATTTGATTTTCTTAAGAAAAAAAAAAAATTTAGAACATGAACATTTTCATGACAAATTCCATCGGAGGTCCTTTTATCTTATATTCCTTTGGAGGAGTAAGATGTAAGAGGTGTTGAACAAAATAATCCATTCGCTTTCGAATGAAATATCCATCCATGGCAAATAAATGATTGCGATTTGGGAGCACTATCATGTCAAAATCCTTATTAGCTTTTATGAGGGCATCAATTAATTGATATGTCAGGGCAGGATGCACGTTGTCATCTAAATCGCCACACGCTAGTAATAATTTTCCCTTTAAATTCTTTGCCAATTTTGCATTGATTTGATTGTCATAATTATTACCTTTTAGCATTCCTTGATATTTATTTCCCCAATCAGCTACATATCCTCGCTGATCATGATTTCCCGCAGAAGATACGGCTACATTATAAAAGTCTGGAAATGCTAAAATTGCTCTTGTAGAAGCAAAACCACCTCCAGAATGACCAAATATCCCAACACTATCTAAATCCATGTAAGGATAGTCCTTTTTTAATTGTTTAAATGCGGCTACATGATCTTCTAAGCCTCCTCCATCTCCCAAGTTTCCGTAAGAAAAATCATGAAATTTTTTAGATCTCAAGGGAGTTCCTATTCCATCAACGGTTACTACTATAAATCCTAATTCTGCCATTGCTTGCGGACCCCAGAAATTATTTAAGCTTCGATCGATTTTCTGTGGAAATTGTTTGGGTGTTTTGATCACTTGAGGTCCTGGATAGATAGCATCAATGACGGGATATTTTTTACTTGAATTAAATGAGCTTGGATAAAACATGACCCCGTAAATGTCAGTAGTCCCATCTCGAGCTTTTAACTTGAATTGCGTGGGGAGATTCCACCCTAACTCACGAAGTAAACTTAAATCAGCAATTTCAAGATTTAATATTAATTGTCCATCTACACTTCGTACAACCGAAGTTGGAGCAGTATTCACACTTGAAAAATTGTCAACAAAGTAGTTTCCCGTTGGTGAAAATTCAACGTCGTGATCGGCATCTTCTGGAGTTAACAACTCTATCCTTGTTCCGTCAAGACTGGCGCGATATAAGTGCCTGAAGTAAGGATCTCGGTTTTTTTCCTTTCCACCAGCTAAAAAATAAATCCAACGATCTTTTTCATCTACATGCATGATATCTCGCACTAACCATTCTCCTGAAGTAATTTGATTTTTTAAGTCCCCTGTATTTCCATCGTATAGATATAAATGGCCCCATCCATCTCTTTGAGAAAACCATATTACTTCTTTAGAAGTCTCTAATACTTTAACATTTGGGGGAGATCCAATCAAATGATTCAGATCAATTTGAGTTCCAATTTTTTCTTCAATGATTACCCGCGTATCTCCCGTTTCTGCATTGACTTCTATAAATCTTCCAGTTTTAAAATTTCGTTCAATATATATATAATAAATGTATTTACTATCTTTACTCCACCAAACGTACTTAAAAAAAATGGGTGGAACATATGAGATATCTTGAGGCTTGTATTTTGCTACAACCTTAGATTTTTTCTCAATATCTAGTACGACTAATTCTGATTGAGTAATTACTTCATCCTCAGGTAAAGGATAACGATAGGAATGCAAAATAGGTCGCGAGCTCTTACCCAATCCAACGGATTGAATGAGATGCATTTGTTTTACTTTTCTTTGATCCATTTTATGAACGACCAATTTTTTCGAATCGGGAGACCATAACGCTATGGGGGGAAGTTTTAATCCCATTCTCCGAATTGTTATTTCAAAAGTACTGGACTCAGGTAAAGTACCATATTCATTCCATTTCTCACCATCATCTGTGAGTTGAAATTCTTCACCTGTTGACAATGACCTAATAAAAATGTTATGATTCTTTACAAGGGCGGTCCAATTATTATCTGGTGATTTGAGTTCACCTTGCGGATCGAATTCTTTCTTTGTTTTATCCTTGCACTTATAGGTTTCTAAATCAAAGATATACCTACTTTTTTTAATATCAAATTGAATGTCATTTTCTTCTTCGATGAATTTAATCTCATCAAATGGAAAGTTTTTGTGATCACGAGTCCTACTCGATGTTTCGGATAAGCTTTTGGCAAGTTTCACGTGATCAAATGCGTCTTCTTTTATTTTCTTTTCGGGATCCACCAGAAAAAATCTTTTCTCTTGTTGAGTCTTGCTTACGTACCAAAATTTATCGGTTTTTTCAATCCAATTAGGTTGAATATGAGTATTAAAAGTAAGTTTATACGCATTCCACGGAAGAAATTCTTCAGCTCGCTCATATACTTCTTCGGGCATTATTTCCTTTGAATTCATGTTGGTTTCACCATTATAATCAAATTATAAATTAATTTTCATTTCTCATTTTATTTAAAAATTTATATTGACTATTACTTAAAAAACTTTTATATTCATTCCATTTCGGAAAAATATATGAGTCGTTCAACTATTAAGAAAATAATTCCAATTGCCATTATCAATATAAAGAGACCCAAATTCTCATGTCGGAGAAAAATTCAAATTAAAATGAAGAAAAAGGAAAATTGATCACTCAAAATGGATTCATTTATCAGATAATTCAATGGAAGTACCGTTGCAAAAAATCTGGAATTTAAATGTAAATTTCTTTTGTATGACATAAATGTTTCTCATCAAGTAGAGTTAAATATTCTTAAGGATCATTTCTTAAGGGATGGCGAGCATTTTCAGCATTTTTTATTCCATCAGCTGCCGTAGGCACGCCTTCAATTGCTTTTCTTATTGCATTTCTCGTTGCTTTATAATTGTTTATGAATATTCTTTTTCGACTGCTTGCGCTTGGGTGGACAAAAACATTTGCAATGATGACAATATCTTCTGCTACATCCTTAGGAAGAATTCCATCCTCAACACATTGCATTACTGCTTTTGCTATTGCTGCTTGAGCAGGACCATATACCAAATTAGCATGACGAAGTGAAGTCACTTTTACCGTAGGGATCATGATTGTAGCGGGTTTTACTTGCATGTTTGGCTCTAGAATTACTTGAAGGCCTTCTCGTCCTTTTGCAGGATGAGTTAAAGCGCGAGCATACGCTTCACCAACGGGACCATCTTTTTTGCCTATGAGAAGGTCTATATGTGCTAACTCAACACGTTCACCAACCAAGGATTCTCCTACTTTTAAATTGAAATCTGAGATTTTTTGAGGTGTCATTCCAACTGCATAAAAACGACTTGTAAGTTCCTTTTCTCCAATCTTGAATTCTATTTCCTTCTTTTCAATAAATCCTAATTTTTCTAATTCAATTCTGAATTCATCTCTAAGTTCGTAAGAAAGAGCATCCCCTAAAATTATGGGTTGTCGAGTTATCCCCACTGGAATTCCCATCATGTTTAAACACTCTTTCGCCCCCAAAGCTCCAGAATTAATTAACATTCTAGCAATCTTTTGAACTTTCTTTTGAAGAGTTTGTGCTTCTGGTAAACGATTATTTTTTATGTGGTCATATATTTCTAGCCAAATTTTTGGAATGATATTCGCAGAACCTAAAATGCAACCTGCAGCTCCACCTGCTAAAGCGCCCAACACATTTTCATCCCATCCAATAAGAACAGATATTTTATCACTTACTTTTTCTAACAATGCTGAAAAATACTTGTAATCGCCACTTGAATCTTTAATTCCTACAATGTTGTCAATATCGGCAAGATCTTCAACAACCGTCCATGGCAATTCTATACCCGTACATACGGGTATGTTATAAAGAACTATGGGAATATCTGTTTTTTCTGCGATTGTAAAATAATGATCATATAGCCCTTTGGCTTTTGGTTTAAGATAATATGGAGTTACTATCAAAACAGCATCCGCGCCTATATCAGTTGCTGCTCTTGTAGCATCAATTGCTAATCTAGTACCACTTTCTCCTGTTCCGGCAATCACGGGTACTCTCCCATTAGTCTCATCAACAACGATTTCAATCACTTTACATCGTTCCTCAAAAGTCATGTTCACGAATTCTCCTGTTGTTCCTATTGGGACAAGCCCCGTGACACCTTGCTCAATAAGATGATTCACTAAAGTTCTTAATTGTTCCTCATTAATCGATTCATCCTTATTAAATGGAGTAACCATTGCGGGCATTACTCCTTTAGGCCTAAAATCAAATTTACTCATTTATTTTTTACTTCCTTCAATAATTCTCGATAATTTTTAATTTACCTTCTTTTTTTTAATCATTGATTATATTTAAATCTTCATCGCCTTCTGTAAATATTTTCTTTCACTTTCTAAATCAAGAGCTTATATGATGTTTTGTGTATCATTTGAGGAGTGAATTTCACTTTGTTTAAGATATCTTTTGATATTGATGAGTTTTCCCAAATAATGAAAATATTAAAAAAAAAATGTTGGATAAAATTGTTTTTAGACTCCTTAGAGGAAATTTAAAACTTTTTAAGTATTACAGTAATTTATAATTAAAATTTTAAAAGAAGTAATAAGAATGGTTAAGAAATTTAAGATTCCATGGGCATCATGGTATAGTCCAAATGAAATAACGCTTGAATTTCCTGATTCGTGGGATGTTGATTTTTATGGTGTAAAAGATTTTCCAGAAATTACGGATGAAAAAGAGATTATTAAGCTTTTAAACAATCCACATGGAACTGCAAATCTTTCTGAACTTGCGATAGGAAAAAAGAATGCAGTTATTGTCGTTGAGGATATTACAAGACACGCCAGACCACATAAAATAGTGCGTGTCGTTCTAAATCAGCTGAACGAAGCGGGAATTAGTGATGAAAACATTACATTAATTGCAGCACTTGGCAGTCATCGTCCCATGGTTCGAGAAGATTTTATTAAAAAGATTGGACTTGATGTTCTTGAGCGAATCAATGTTGAAAACCATCATCCTTATTTGAATTTAGTTTACGTGGGAGACTCAAAATTGGGCACACCAATACATGTAAACAAAACATATTTCGAAGCAGAGCTTAAAATTACGATTGGTAGTGTAGTTCCACATTTAGTTGCTGGATTTGGGGGAGGAGCAAAAATCATTTTGCCGGGAATTTGTGGATTGGAAACATTAAAAGCAAACCATTCTGCAAGCTTGGATGTAATTGGGGTAGGATTGGGACATATTACGGATTTAAGAAGAGATATTGAAGATGTATGCTCCCGCGTGGGGTTGGATTTCAGCATAAATATTATCTCCACTGTTTCTGGAGGCACAGCAGGAATTTTTGCGGGCCATTATATAGACGCTCATAGAAAAGCAATAGAGTTGTTTAGAAAGATATATACAACGGAAATTCCTTCTAAAAAAAAATATGATGTTGGCTTTTTCAATACATATCCAGAAGATACTGAATTATTACAAAGTTCTAAAGCCCTTAACATGTTCCTTCTCAATTCTCAAATGATCGCTTCTAGAGGAACAATCGTCATTTTAACCGCATCTACAGAAGGAAGGGGTTTTCATTCCTTAGAGGGTCAAACGGGAGCAGCACATTATATTAATTTTGGAGACCAAGCGATTTGGACATTTCTTGGAAAAAGAAGGACATGTCTGTACTCACCCAATGTTACGAAAGCAGATGTGTATCACTTCTATCCGAAATCCATGATATTTGAGAAAAATTTCAAGATTCTAGTGGAAAAATTAGAAAAATTGATTGGAAAAAAAAATCCATCAGCATTCATATATCCAACCAGCATTCAACTTTTAAAAAAAAAATAAAAAGACTTATTGCTTTTTTCTTCATTCTGAATGAAGATTTTTTGCAGCAATAAAAGTTTGTCCATTTTCTGTTAATTTTTGAGCTGTTAAATTAAGGGAATCCAGACGATCTAAATTACTAATACGCATGTCCTCCCAGATACCTTCTTCTTTAATCTGCTGTTTTTCTTTGGAATAATCATTGCTATCAGAAGGATAGGTTCGTGTTTTCTCAATATCAGGCTCTCCTCCTTCATGTTTTGCGCTTATCATTTTGATTTCCTTACTAAGTCGAACGATTTGATCACGACGCAAATAAGGCTGCCTCACAATCCCATAATATGTTTCTGTAAGATGATGTTCTAATAAAATCAAGTCCTCGAATTCTAAGTTCTTTCGTATTTCTGCTGATAGTTTAAATGTTTCATCATTGATTGTATTTGCAAAATTAAATCCAAATAGTGGGGTGGTACCATCTTCTCGACTAAATAAATTAGCCGTCATGAGAGTCCATAATACAGAAAAGGGATTATCATTACCCATATATACTGAAATTTTAAATTGAATATCGATGCCTAATTTGTAAAGAAGATAACCTAATATTACTGTTCCAGGATTTATGTTAAGAACTTGTCGAACACCATGCGTCGTATAATAATAAAGAAATTCATCAATCCATTTTAATGCAAAATCATTTGGTTGCCCAATTCCCCCAAAATACCCAGAATTACTCTTTATGGGGTCTCCTAAATGAATGTTAACACTAAGATCATCTGGTCCTTTAAAAAGACCATTTGTATCGAGAGTTTCTGTATAACTACAACCGATGATATCATAAGCCGCTTGAAAAGCGATTAGGTCTCCATCAGTTTCTTGCTCTTTCATATTTCGTACTTTAATGAATCGTCCAGGCATTAACATTTGTTTATCAAGAGCTTGTCTCACCGCATCCATGAGGAATTCCCAATATTGAACGGCAGAGAATTCAAGGACAACAGCATAATTCTCATCGAAGGTCATGTTTTCATACCTATCTCCTAATACGCTTTTTCTATATTCTGGAATACTAATAAATGCTTGCTCATCCCTTTTTTTCATGAGCCATGCGAGCTCCTGCACGTGATTAGGATTAATTTTTTCCAACTTTTGTATCATTGTGTTCAAATCACGAGCTTCTTTAGCCTTCTTGTTGATCTCTTTAGGACCACCATGTTTATCAACAATTTCTAATAAAGCATTGATAAGGGAATTATTCTCATTTAAAAGATATCTATTTATCGTTTCAATAGATTTATTTGATATTTTCAACAAATCTCGCAAATTTCCCATATTAACTATCAACTATAACTTCTGTTTTTAATTTTAATACATAAATTTATGATTATTGAAAGCTAATATTACTAATAAAACTAACTGAAAAATAATTTTAAGTTCAAAGAGAATGAGTTCATTAATAATCTCATGAGCTTTTTCAAATAGAATCTCAAATTTTAAAACTTTTATATGATACTTATACATAAAAAATATAATACGAAATTATTTTCTATTTGAAAAACGAGTAGTGATTAAAATTAACTCAGATCGAATTAAAAAAGGATTGGAAACAGTTTCACATCGTGCACTTCTTCGAATAATAGGCTTGAAGGATGAGGATTTTGGTGAAAAACCGTGGATTGGTGTTGCAAATTCATATACGAACCTCATCCCAGGGCATCTTACTTTAAATGATGCAACGGAACGCATTATGCAAGGAATTATAGATGCTGGAGGAGTCGCTTTCGAATGGGGTGTGCCAGGTATTTGCGATGGAATTGCAATGGGTAAAGGAAATGGAATGAATTATTCTTTACCCTCTCGCAATAACATTGCGGATAATATTGAATTAATGATGAGCGGACATAGCTTAGATGCCTGGGTAGGTGTTACAAATTGCGATAAAATCACGCCTGGAATGTTAATGGCAACAGGAAGGCTCAATCTACCAGCAATTATTTTTACTGGAGGACCCATGAAACCTGCATATATTGACGGAAAAAAAGTTGATATAAGGGACGCTTATGAAGCCGTTGGTTCTTTTAAGGCAGGAACAATGTCCGAAGAAGAAGTCCTTAAAATAGAAAAATATTGCTGTCCAGGACCAGGTGCATGTGCGGGATTATACACGGCTAATTCAATGGCATGCATGACGGAAATTCTTGGTCTTTCTTTAACTGGCTGTGCAGCAATGCACGCAGAAGATCCTAAAAAGTTAGAACTTGCTTATGAAACCGGTAAACAAATCGTAAAATTAGCCAAGGAAGATATCAAGCCCCGCGACATTATCATGGAAAAATCCTTCAAAAATACCATAATGGTGGATTTGTGCATTGGAGGATCCACTAACACGACTTTACATATACCAGAGATTGCAAAAGAATATGAACTTGATGTAGGTTTATTCATGTTTGATGAACTTGCTAAAGAAACCCCAAATTTAGTTAAAATTAACCCTTCGAGTGATTACATGATGGACGATTTCGATCGAGCAGGAGGTATTCCTGCCGTTATGAAAAGATTAAAAAATATGCTGGAGTTAGATGTGCAAACTGTTAATTTGAAGACAATAGGGGAAATCGCAAATGAAGCGGTAGTAAAGGATGATGATATGATACGACCAATTGAAAATGCCTATTCAAAAACGGGAGCACTTGCTATTATAAAAGGTAATCTTTGTCCCAAAGGAGCTGTTATAAAAGTCGCTGCCGTTGATAAAAAAATGTTACAGCATGAAGGTCCAGCACGCGTATTCAACTCTGAATATGATGCAATGGACGCAATATTGAACAAGAAGATTAAACCTGGAGATGTCGTCGTGATCAGATTCATGGGGAAAAAAGGTGCTCCTGGAATGCCTGAAATGTTAAATCCTACAAGTGCAATTGCAGGAATGGGTTTGGCTGACTCGGTTGCGCTAATAACGGATGGGAGGTTTTCTGGCGTAACCCGTGGACCTTGTATTGGTCATATTGATCCCGAAGGATGGGACGGAGGACCAATCATAGCCATCGAAGAAGGCGATACCATTAAAATTGATTTATTAAGTAGAACATTAGATCTAGATCTCCCAGATGAAACAATTAAAAGAAGGATAAAAGATTTTAAAGCACCTCCTCGAAAGTTAAAAGGAATTCTTCGAAATTATGTCAATAACCTTAGCAACATGGGTCAATAACCAAAAATAAATCTAATTTTCAATTTTTTTCAATAAATTAATGATTTAAATAAAAAGTAATTTGTTAGACCTAAAAGAAAGAATTTTTATAACATTAAAATCACTTTAAAACTTATAAATAAATTCGATGTTATTCATGAGGTTAGGTTAATGAAAAAATTAGTAAAAAAGATAATTGTTGAAAGAGAAAGAAGAACACCAGCCACATTGAGAGGTATTAATAACGAGGAGGTGTTCACATGGTAAGTATTAAAGATGTCGAGCATATATTCATATACAAGGATCCAGATTTAGCTCACGCCTGCAATCAAGTCAGCATTGTCTTGCTACAGAACGGCGAGCTCTTCTTGGGATTCAATGAGGAGAGATATCCCGTCCATGCTGACAGCGGACAATCGTGTTTCATCAAATCGATTGACGGGGGAAAAACCTGGGATCAGTCTACCAAGCAAGTCATCTGGCCCTACACAGAATCCAAGGGCAATTGGGATTGTGCGTTTGTCCAGATTACTGACAAAACCATCTTGATGCACAGTCGGGTTTGTAATTTCATTACACCCAGGGGAATCAATTACGATGGCGATCAAATTCTTGGAATGCCTCCTCCGGGGATGCCCGAACGCCTCAAAAGGCAGACGGGATATGTGGTGCTCAAATCTAAGGACAACGGCATTACCTGGACCGATCCCATAGAGGTTAACACGAGTCCCATCGCCAGCTCGTCGTTGGCACCTTATGCTTGTGGAGGATCAGGAGCTGGACATATCATCGAGCTTCCCGATGGAAAGCTGTTAATGCCTCTAGACGGGACAATATCGCAGGTAGCGGAACCAGGAATGGGAAGCGAGACATCACGAAATTTCTTGTTGAGATCGGATGATGGTGGTAACAACTGGGAGTACTG
>JAUXAJ010000278.1 GCA_030620005.1 Promethearchaeota archaeon
TTAAAATCTCCTTTTTGAAGTGGTTTAAGCGCTGCTAAAACCTTTTCACGACCTTCTAAATTTTCTGCTATTATCATATCGAGGACCTTTGGTAATCTATCTGCGTCATTGAACATGCGTTCAGTCCTGCATAGCCCGATACCTTCAGCACCATTGTTTACCGCGTCTTTCGCCATTTGAGGTGTATCGGCGTTTGCTCTGATTTTCAGCGTCCTATATTTATCGCACAACTCAAGATAATTTTGGAAATCTCCAGTAAGTTCTGGTTCAATTGTTTTAACTTCACCGACATATACGTTACCAGTTAAACCATCTATAGAAACGATGTCTCCCTTTCTAAATATTGTTTTTTCTCCGATTTTTACGATACCTGATTTTTCATCAATTCTTAACTCGCCTGCTCCAACGATCGCTGGTAATCCAATACCGCGCGCTACTACAGCAGCGTGACATGTCTTCCCCCCTCTACTTGTTAGAATGCCAATTGATGCAACCATGCCAGGAAAATCCTCGGGTCTCGTCTCTTTTCGCACTAAAATGAGGTCTTCTCCGGCTTTTTTTAGTTCAACGGCCTCAGCACACTCAAAAATTGCCTTTCCCGTGACTACCCCGGGACTGGCATTATATCCTTTAACAATCGGTTCTTTTTCCTCTTCCGGTGAAAGACGTTTATGCAAGAGCTCGTTAATTTTCGAAGGTTGAACTCGTAAGATAGCCGTTTCTTCGCCAATTAGTCCTTCTTCTAGCTGATCCATGGCAATTTTAATAGCAGCCTCACCAGTACGCTTGCCATCACGGGTCTGTAAGAAGTAAAGTTTATTATCTTCAACTGTAAATTCACAATCTTGCATGTTATGGTAATTTTTTTCGAGTTTATCTCCTAAATCGTATAATTCTTCCACAAGTTTTGGTTTTATCTTGCTAAGTTCATCTAAGTTCAGGGGTGTTCGAACGCCAGCGACTACATCTTCGCCTTGAGCGTTTTCTAAGTATTCACCCATGACTTTTTTTTCTCCGTTCATTGGAGATCGAGTAAATAAAACACCTGTTCCAGACTCATCGTTAAAATTCCCAAAAACCATTTTTTGAACATTTACAGCGGTCCCATAATCAGGAATCTTATTAATTTTTCGATATGCAACGGCTCGTTCCGAATCCCATGAAGCAAATACTGCGTCTATAGCAGTATATAATTGTTCGTATGCTTCTTGAGGGAAATCTGTTTTTAGTAGTTCTTTGTACCTGATTATCGAGATTTTACCAATTTCTTTCATATCCTCCGCGCTTAAATCGAGATCTGATGGATAATCACTTTTTTTCTTAAATTCTTCAAGTATCTCGTCGTAAGGTTCTCGACCAGTACCCATTACAATATCTGAATAGGATAGTATGAACCTTCTCCAAGAATCCCATGCTAATCGAGGGTTTCTCTCTGCCATTTTTTCCGATATAGCCATGCTCATTCCTAAATTCAATACGGTATCCATCATTCCCGGCATGCTTTCTGGCGCACCAGAACGGACAGATACTAATAAAGGTCTATCCAGATCCCCAAATTTTTGACCCGTAATTTCTTCAAGTTCCTTTATTGCATTATTTACTTGCTCTTTTAATCCCTCGGGCCACTTTCCACCTTTCGTCATCGTGCTTAATTTGCACGGAATTGTAAATCCGGGTGGAACAGGTAGCCCCATGCTTGTCATCATTGCTAATCCAGCACCTTTGCCTCCAAACTTCAATTTGTTTTCCTTAATTTTTCCTGGACGTTCGTCAGAAAACATGTATACCATTTTTTCAGTATTATTTGACATTTTTATTCATCTATTACTTTCCTAAATCTCAAAAACATTAATACTTCCTTAATAAGTGATATGAACCATGATATAAAAAAAAAGAGATTAATCAATTAAGAAAAAGAATTAATAACCAAAGTATCGATTTATTTTATAATAAATGGTAATTAATGTAAAGAATTTGCTTTTTACTACTTTTTACTACTTTTTAAAACGATAAGATTAAATTAACTCAATTCAAAAAGATTTTATCAATGTAAATATTAATTAATTTATATAAATAATGTAGATGGTAAAATGACTTTAACTTTAGATGAAAAGATTGAGTTACTTAAAGAAGTGGGAGAAGAATTTATTACTGAAGAAGAAGCTCGAAAAATGATTGCATGGAAAACTGAACATAATAAAAATATTTACGCGTACGATGGTTTTGAACCTTCTGGAAACATTCATATTGCTCAAGGGCTCTTGAGAGCAATCAATGTAAACAAACTAACGAAAGCTGGGGTCAAATTCAAGTTTCTCGTAGCCGATTGGCACGCAGCGGCAAATCATAAATTTGGGGGAGACCTAAAAGTTATCAAGAAGGTAGGTGATTTCTTCATTGAGCTTTGAAAAGTATGTGGAATGGATTTAGATAACGTGGAATTTATTTACGCTTCTGATATAGTTAAAGATCCTCAATATTGGGAACTGGTATTGAATATAGCTATAAATAGTTCGTTGAAAAGGGTTAAAAGATGCACCCAAATTATGGGGCGGAGTGAAACTGACAAGTTAGCTGCGTCGCAAATCCTGTATCCTTTAATGCAATGTGCAGACATTTTTTATCTCCCAGCAGATATCTGTCAGTTAGGTCTAGACCAAAGAAAAGTTAACATGCTGGCTCGAGACATTGCTAATAAATTGAACAAACCAAAACCAATAGCACTTCACCATCACATGTTAATGGGTTTAACTAAACCTCCAGAAACAGACTTGAATGGAATAGATCGTGTCATAAAACTTAAAATGTCGAAATCAAATCCAGATTCAGCCATTTTCATGTTAGACTCTCCAGCTGATGTAAAACGCAAAATAAATAAAGCTTATTGTCCTCCAAAACAAATATTTGATAATCCTGTTTTGGAATATTGTAAATATATCATTTTTGAATTAGTCGATAAAGTCTTAGTTGAAAGACCTGAAAAATACGGAGGAAATATCGAATATAATTCTTATAAAGCTCTTGAGAAAGATTATAGTGCTGGAAAATTAAACCCTCCCGATTTAAAACCTGCTGTAGTTAAATATTTAAACCAATTAATTGATCCTATAAGAGAACACTTCGAAAAGAACGATAAAGCAAAAAAATTGTACAATTTTGTTCAAAAACAATATAAAAAATATAAATCAAAACAAAAATAAAATAATTTTATTGACATGTTTTTTTTTTTAATCATTGGAGACTCTCATGTTCCGAGAAGGGCGAAAGAGATTCCTAATGAGATAAGAAACAAGATAATTGAATTGTCAGGAGAAAAATTATTTGATAGTACTTTTTTTACTGGAGATTTGATAAAATATCCTGAATTAATTGATCTTTTAAAATCAAAGACAAAAATACATTTGTATATTGTTATTGGAAACATGGATTATTATAATGGAAATAGAGATGCTTCTATTTATCAAAAACTAGATGTCTCTTTCTTAGATAATGATAAAATGATTATTGGATTAACTCATGGATCGCAGATCCAACCACGAGGCGATCGTTCACAATTAGAATCTCTTGCGCTTGAAAAAAATTTTAACATTTTAATTTCGGGGCATACTCATAAAGAAGATATATTTCTTTCAAAAAATGGCATTCTTTTACTAAATCCTGGAAGTTCTACAGGAGCCTGGTCTTTTATTGCTAGCGGAATTCCTTCCTTTATTGTTCTGGAGATTCAAGATAAAACTAAAGAAATAAAAGTATCCCTGTTCCAATTAGATAAAAAAACAAAAGAAATCAATGAGTTAAAGTCTTTTTATGTTTTTAAAAAGGGACGAATTTATAAAAAATTGTAATGAGTAAGAATTCGTTGAACTACGCCTCCCAAAATAAATAAAGAAAGGGGTCTTCTTGAGCAATCATGATAAAAAAATGTGTTAAAAACATTTAAGAGACATGTTTAGAGAGCTCAATCATTAATTGTTCATGAAGTGAAAAATATGTTAAAAAAATTAAAGGATTGGATTAAAATCTTTGATTTATTTATTAATTCTTTACTCTCTTGACTTATTTAACCAAGATTGTCAAAATCCAAGAATCTCAAGGGAATTTAGCAAATTATTTATTCTATGTTGCTTTTAGTTTCTCTTGATACTCATGTCTGATATTCATTTTAATAAAGAAGAAGGTTCGAAATTAAAATTATTTACTCCAGGACCTGTTCATGTGCCAAAAAGAATTTTGAAAGAATTAGCAAAACCCAATGATACTCATAGATCAACACCATACTCAGAAATGCATCAAATTGCGAAAGAAGGACTACAAAAATTATTATATACAAAAAATAAATGTCTTATATTTACTTCAAGCGCCACAGGCATAATGGAAGCTTGCGTGAGAAATTTGGTTAAAAACGACGAGAAAGCCCTTTTCCTATCAATAGGGGCGTTTGGTGATAGATGGTATCAAATTGGTGTTTCGAATGGAAAGAATGCTGTGAAAGAGAGCGTTGAATGGGGGAAGGGTTTAACACCAGAATTTATACAAAATGTTTTATCTAAAGATAAATATTCAGTGGCCTTTATTCAATCTAACGAAACCTCAACAGGTGTATATAACCCACTTCATGAAATAATCCCAATATTAAAAGATCATAATGTTCTGGTATGCATCGATGCAACTTCATCAATGGCCGGCGTGAAACTAGAAGTTGATAAGCTTGGTATTGATGTATGCTTAGCTTCTGTTCAAAAATGTTTCGCATTACCACCTGGACTAGCCATTTGTTCGATCTCTGACAGCGCTATTGATAAAACAAGACAAGTAAAAAATAGGGGTTCTTACTTCGATTTTCTTTCTTTAATCAAGAAAAATGCAGTAAACCAAACTCCAACCACACCGCCAATTCCTCAAATTAGATGTTTAACTACCCAATTAGATTATATATTAAACCAAGAAGGTCTGGAAAAAAGATTTGAAAGACATTCACGGCTTGGAAAACGAACGAGAGCATGGACACACGATGTAAACTTGGAAATGTTTCCAGAGAAAGGTTTTGAGTCAGATACTGTTTCTACCATGCGAAACACATTAAATATTGATTGTGCAAAAATAGTAAATTTAATGCTATCTAGGGGTTTTAGAATAGTAAATGGGTATGGTTCTCTTGCGAATAAAACCTTTAGAATTGGTCACATGGGCGAAATAACTTTATCTGAACTTAATGAAATGTTAAATATCTTAACAGATGTAATTTCAGAGATAAAATAAGTCATTTTTCCACGAATAACCTACTAATCATGGTTTAAAATAAAAAAAAAAAAATAATTATTTTAACCGAATACATAAATATAACAATTTTTATAATTCGTTAAGTAAATATTATTTAAATCATAATTATTTGATAATGGTTGTTCCCGAAGAAGAACAAAATGCATTAGAAATCATTGAAAAAGTAACAAGTCAGAAAATACCAGAAGTAGAAAAACTCCATAGCCATGAATATGGGTATCAAATTCGGGATGATCATATCTTCAGCTTGAGTCTTTTTTCTTGCGGGTTAACAAATATTCCGAACGAGATCAAGTTATTAACATCACTTAAAGAATTGTATTTAAGAGGAAATAATTTAATTAAAATTTCTGAAAAATTATTTACTCTTTCTTCGCTTCAAATCTTAGATTTAAGCGAGAACAAGTTAATTACCTTGTCAAACTCAATTAATGCGCTTTTATCACTAAGGGAATTACATTTAGAGTCAAACAATATCGAAGATTTACCAGAATCGATAAATTCCCTTCAATTATTAGAAATTCTTGATTTAAGCGAAAATGATTTAAAAACTATACCTGAATCAATAAGTTCGTTATCAAATCTTAAAATTCTGGACTTAAGTGGAAATAAAATCAATAATGTTCCAAAGACCCTTGGTTCTCTTTCTTCCCTGGAGATTTTATATTTAGGAAATAATAATTTAAAAGGTCTACCTGAATCTATAGGTTCCCTAAAATCTTTAAAGAGAATTAATTTAAGGAATAATAAATTAGATTCCCTTCCAATAACTTTAGGTTCTCTAGCATCACTGAATTCATTATTTTTAAAATATAATGATTTAAAATCTCTTCCCGAATCTATAGGGAAATTATTAAACTTAAAATATTTAGGTCTTAGTCAAAATAAATTAAATGTGATTCCTGAAGCAATCGGTTCACTAATAACTTTAGAAAACTTAAGTTTGTCTTCGAATAATCTTAATCAAATCCCTAAGTCAATAGGATCACTTAAGTCCCTGATTAGACTTGAAATTTCAGATAATGAAATAACTAGTCTCCCAGACTCGATTGGAACACTAACTTCACTTAAAATTTTACGATTAGATCGTAATAAAATAACTAGTCTCCCAGAATCAATTAAAAATTTAACTTCTCTTGAATCTTTAAAAATCGATCGAAACGAATTAATTTCTTTGCCAGATTCAATTGGTTTAATTGCTTCATTAAAAGAACTAGATTTATACGATAATAATTTAGAAACTATACCCGAATCTATAGGTTCCCTCTCAAAACTGGAGATTCTAGATTTAAGTAATAATAAGTTAACGAGCCTACCAGAGTCAATAGGATTGCTTTCTTCTCTTAAGAATCTAGATGCTTCTACCAACAAAATAGGTTCGCTAGTACCTTCAATTGGAGATCTTCCTTTGATAAAAAATTTGATTTTAG
>JAUXAJ010000366.1 GCA_030620005.1 Promethearchaeota archaeon
GACAATTTCTATATCTCCCCCTGTGGCACCAATTCCACCCCCTAATCCATCATCGACTAATGATTTGAAAATGAGCGGTGTGAACCAACTAAAGAGTACATTTAAAACGAGTAGAACTATTAAGGGATGTACTAACTTTTTATTTCCAAGACCAATATATTTAACTAACCTTTTTATGACTTCCCAAGCGCTTTTATTGTACACTTCTTGCGTTTCAGAGTCGATGATTATTTGTCTTTTTTTCCTTGCCATTATGCAGTCTCCTCCACTTTTAATGTTAAATATAGCTTTTTATATATACCATCGTCTTGATTCATCAAATCTTCATGCGAACCTATTTGTGCAATTTCACCCTTATTTAAAACTACGATTCTATCTGCATGCCTGATGGTTGATAAACGCTGTGTTATTAAAAAGGTTGTAAAATTTTTAAGAAGCTCTTTTAAATTTTTTTGAATATTGAATTCTGTATCGACATCAACGGCTGAAAAACAATCGTCAAGGATTAGAATCTTTGGCTTTATTGCTAACGCTCGAGCAATCGCAATCCTTTGTCTTTGTCCTCCCGATAACGTAGTCCCTCTTTCGCTAACTTTTGTATAGTATTTATCAGGTAATTCTTCTTCCACAAATTGATGAATATCTGACACAATTGCGACTTTTTTAATGTTCTCAAATTCTAACTCTTTCTTACCAAACGCAATGTTTTCTTTTATTGACTTAGAGAATAAATGTCGTTCTTGTGAAACAAATCCAATTTGTTTTCTCAGCGATTTGAAAGTAACATCCTTGATATTAATACCATCAATTAATATTTCTCCTTTAGAAACATCATAAAATCGTGGAATTAATTTAACGAGGGCTGATTTACCGGACCCTGTAGCTCCTAGAATCGCAATATTTTCGCCTGGTTTTACTTTTAAGTTGATATTTTTCAATACAAGACGACTATTAGTCTTATCGAACGCAAAATCCACGTTTTTGAACTCAATTTCACCCTTAATATCAGGCATTTGAATTGCATTTTCTTTTTCCTCAACAATGACTTTCGAGTTCAAGATATAAGTAACTCTCTTACAAGTTTCGGTGATTTTAGGCATGTTTCCAATAAACCTCGAGATAAAGTAAAGAGGTTCAACACTCCAGTTTAATACCATTATAAATGAAAAAAGCTGTCCAAAACTCATGTTACCATCAAGGACCAACGATCCACCCATTAGAATAACTATGAGAAACGCAATATTATCAATTAAATAAATAATTGGGTCGAAGGTAACTTGAAGTTTTAGAATTGCCACCGAATCGTCAAAGTACTCGTCGTTCTTTTCAGTAAATTTTCTTATTTCTTGCTTTTCTCTTCCAAAAGATTTGACCACAGTTATGCCAAGAACATTTTCTTGAATGTTTGAAGTAAGTTTAGCGTAGGTCTCACGGGATTTTTTAAAAACAGGACGCATTTTTTTCCTAAAAACAAGAAGCACATAAAATAACGCCGGTGAGATAATTAACACATAAAAGGCTAGCTCAACATTTATTAAAAAAAGAACGATAAAACTGAAAATAAATGTAGCGCATTGTCTAACAAAAAATTGTAGGTTATTTGCAAGGAACTCCTTTAAATTATTCACATCAGACGTGGTTCTTGAAATAAGTTCTCCAACTTTATTTTTATCGAGCCAGTTAAAGCTCATGATTTGAATTGTAGCAAACAAATCGTTTCTTAAGTTGTAAATTACATTTGCTCCGACCCATCTGTTTACATAAATGCGGATGCCAAAAAGAATTCCGACAAATATTTGGATTATTATCATTAATTCAAAAATGGGAAAAACATCTTCAATAGGTAAATTAGGATTAACTAAAATATCCAATGCGGGACCTAAAAATAAAGGTACTGTTAGAAATAATATTGATTGGAGGATTCCAAAAATCAAAATAAATATAAACAGTTTTTTGTATGCCCATAAATAACTTATAACTTGTTTTAATGGCGTCTTATATTCTTGATTAAGAAATTTATTTCTTCTGCTAAAGAAATCACTCATTTTCTCTTGTTCCATGTTTAAGAAAAGGATTTACTTAAGATATATTTTTTTAAAAAAAAAAAGGTTTTAAATCTTAAACTCATTTCCATAGAAATCTGAGAAAAATAGCTCATTAAATGGTTTTCTTGGTCTAGCCGGGGGATCTTGTCCTGAAATTCCAATTGGGAGCAAAGCTACAATTTCAAATCCGTCTGGAACTTTTAAAAATTCCTTGATTTTTTCGTGATCAAAAGCTCCAATCCATATCGAGCCAAAACCTAGTTCTGTGGCTTGTAAAATCATTTGTTGAAAGGCTATAGCTAGGTCTACCTTATACCACCTTTCGCGCGTTAAGTCACCGATTCCCACAATTATAATTGCAGCTTTCGCTACGAATTTTTGACTCGCAAATCTTCCAAGTTGGTTTTTCGTATCAGGATCCTTCACTATTATGAAATAATAAGGCTGTTTATTTGAGGCGGACGGAGCTATTTGAGCCGCTCTTAGAATTAATCTCAATTTCTCTTTAGGTATCTCCCCTTCTTTATATTTTCTTACGCTTTTCCTCCTCTCAATAACTTCAGAAATGTTCATTATGCTATTCACATCATTTTTTTAAAATTTTAATAGATTTATAACAAAAATCATGAAATATCTTATAAAAAATATAGTTTTATAAAATAAAATCCATAGTTCTTTTGGATTACATTTTTAATTCTATTATAATTTTAACCTATTATTAAATAATTAAACAAGATAGATTTATTATATCTTATAAAGTTGCGGTGCTAATTTAATTCCTAGAAAAAATCTTAAAAATTTTATCGGTTACGCTAGAAATTTCTTTCTAAACAATTTTACGGGAAAATCAATTCCATACTCGGCGCAAATAGAAGTGACTCTTAGATGCAACGCAAAATGTCCTTTTTGTTCAATTCATTCCCTACCGGAATCTTACATTGCGAAAGATATGAATACGGAACAAATAAAGCTCATCATTACTCAAATAGCGGAGTTAGGAGTTAATGCTCTATCATTTACTGGCGGGGAGCCTACATTAAGGAAAGATCTTCCGGAACTTATTCACCACGCGGGCATTGTTGAAAATAGAATGACCGGTCTAGCGACAAATGGATACTTTTTACCAACATTATTCAAGAAAAATAAGATGGATGGTTTAGATTACATATTACTCTCGATAGACTATCCTAGCGCAGATTTGCACGATAAAATGAGGGGAATTAAAGTTTTTGATAAAGCAATTGAATCTATTAAGTTAGCTAATAAAAGGGATATAAAAGTAATCATAAGTACTGTAGCAATGAAGGATAACCTGCATTTATTAAAAAATATGTGTGAATTGGCTGAAAAGCTTAATTGTGCCATTGAATTATATCCGTGCGAGAATATTATTAGAGATTTTCCAGATAAAAGTTATCATGTAGAGGATATTAATAAAAGAATTCCAGATATTAATCTTTGGGCTAGTTTAATAAGAACTTTAAGAACTGAGTTCAAGAATATCTTAACCGATGAATTTAGCGTTGAAATTATCGAAAAAGGGGGGTTTGGTGGTCATCCAAGGTATCACCAAAAAATATTAAGATGTCACGTGGCAGAATCGTACATGTTCGTGCGTCACGATGGATTTCTTGATTATCCTTGCAAAATACATCCAATAAAGAGTTTTAACGCTTTTAAATATTCTATTTCAAAAATTTATAATTCTAAAGAAGTGAGGGATGTAATGGAAAAAAACGATAATTTTAAGTTTTGCAACGGGTGTCGGTTAGGCTGCGCTATAGTCTCTTCGTTACCAACAAGATGGAAGACGCTTTACCCAAAATATATAAAATCTTTTCTCGACGGCAACTTAAAATAATGTTTAAAAAC
>JAUXAJ010000248.1 GCA_030620005.1 Promethearchaeota archaeon
AAAGCGAAAATAGGGGAAGTATCGCACCATACTTTTGCGTATCATTGGGCGAGAATAATTGAAGGCGTTGAAGCGATCGAATTAGTCGCACAATTGCTCGAAGATCCTGACATTGTCAATCCTGACTGCAAAACATTAGATATCGAGCCAAGAGAAGGTAGTGGTGTTGGCGTGACAGAAGCACCAAGAGGCTTGCTATTATACAACATCTGGTCGGATGATCAAGGTATTTGTAAAAAATTAAACCTTTTAGTTGCGACCAACCATAACATTGCTGGAATCGAAAAGTCGTTAATGCACGTGGCCAAGCAAGTGTTTGAAGATAAGGCTTTAGAAGGAATAAAATTACCAGATCCATGGATCAAATAGACATAATGGAAATTCTATAATCAAAAATAAATTAAAAGAGTGAACAAAAAAATGAGTGATGTACCAGAAGGAGTAGTAAATATCTTGGAAATGATAGTCCGCTGTTTTGATTGCTGACTATCGTGCGCTGCCCATATCACTGTTGTGAATGAGGAAGGCAAAGAGATTTACTCTCGCAAGTTGAATGTTGGTTTAGGATGAAATATCCAATAAAAATTATAGATTGGATATGACTGCCCTTGCACGGGTTAAAACCAACAAGTATGAATGAGATATGAAATAAAAAAATAAAAAAAAAATGTGAGAAAAATTGTCGATAGATTTTGAATTTAGGAAACAAGTTATGGATAACCACATTGGATCTGAAGCCATTAAATATTGCTATCAATGTAGTAGATGCACTGATTATTGTCCTGTATCTGCTGTCACGATTGATTTTTATTCCACTGGAGGCTATAATCCAAGGGCTAATATTTTGAAAGCGCTTCTGGGTTATAAAGATGCGATTTTTTCAGCCGATCCACTGGCTATTTGGGGTTGTACCGTATGTGATACATGCGACGAGGTGTGTCCACAGAACATTGAGCTGACTGAAATCTTTAGTTTCTTGAAAAATGAGAGTACCGCACAGGGAAAAGCTCCTGACTTTATTTATGCTCAAGCTAAAGCAATCTTTGATAGCGCTAAAGCAATTCCATCTCAGACAGCCATAGAGCGAAGAAGAGAACAGCTAGGATTACCCGCTGTAGTTGCTCCGGATATTAATGAAGTTCAAACAATATTAAAAAATTTAGGTGCTGATAAAAAAATAAAATAATCTGAGGAATGAAAAATGACAGAGTATAAAATGTTTGAAGGTTGTACGATTGGAAACAGGATTCCATTTATAGAAGCGGCTTCAAGGAAAGTTTTAGACAAGATTGGAGTTCAAACTTCGCAAGCTGCCTTTTCGTGCTGTCCAGATCCCACTGGAATGAAAAGTTTTGATAATAATTCGTGGTTAGTACTCGGCGCTCGTAATTTATGTTTGGCTGAATCTGAAGGAAAAGACATTCTATCCCTATGTAATGGTTGCGCTAATACACTTAGAGGCGTGGGTCATCAATTAAAACACGATTCTTTAAAAAAGGATAAAGTAAATGCCGAGTTAGCAAAGATTGGCAAGGAATTTAAAGGTTCAATTGATGTAAAGCACTTTGTAGATATTATTAAGGATAAACTGGACGCGGTTAAAGGGGCTATAACAAAACAACTAGACGGTTTAAAAGTTGCGTGCCATCCTGGTTGCCATTACATGCGACCGGCTGAATGGATGGAATCTGACGATCCAATGCGACCAAAAAACTTAAAGGAAATTGTTGCTGTAACCGGTGCCACCGTTGCTGAATACGATGAATTAGCCTTATGTTGTGGTTCCGCAGTAACAAACGCGTACGAGGAACACGGGCTTGCTAATCTTAAGAAAAAAATGGATAGTATTGCAAAATCAGGAGCAGATGTGATTTGTGTAAACTGCCCAGCATGCTTCCAGCAATTTGACACGAAACAACGAGATCTTTCTAAAAAATACGAGAAAGAATATAACATACCAGTACTTTACTTAACAGAATTGTTAGCTTTGTCCATGGGTATCAGTGCTGACGAAATTGGGTTGAAATTCCATAGAACACGATTAAAAGCAATTTTAGAAAAACACGGCTTGTAAACGAGTACAAATTTAATTTTTTTTTTTCTTTACTAATTTTTACTAATTTTATTCTTTAAATTAATTATTTTCACCTTTAAAATTTCAAGCAATAATTTTATTTAATATTACACATTTCTTGCCATAAGAATTTGATAAGTATAATGAATAATCATGTGTCTTGCAATACCCGGAAAAATAATAGAAATCGACGCTGAAAATAAAACAGCTTTAGTAGATTTTGACGGCATTCAACAGAAAGTAATTATTGCCTTAATTCAAAATCCTGAAGTTGGTAAATATCTAATCATTCACGCGGGTTATGCCATTGAAATAATGAACGAGAATGACGCATTAGAAGCAATCGAGCAATGGAAAGAAATTGCAGAAGATCAAGATTTAAACCTTACTGATGTAATTTAATAGCTAATTTAATGTTTTCCTTAAATTTATAAAATAAAATAATTATTTATTTATCAGTTCCTCTAATTTTACTAATTATTAAACCAATTAGCGCTGCAAAAAAGAATAATATACCAATTATTAAGAAGCTAAATTTAATGGTAGCGCATAAAGCAACAACAAAAGGAATGTAAGGAAAAAACGATGTAGGGTTATTCAACATTACGAGTAAATTCATGTTTTCTATTAAATCTAACACTCCCGCAACTATTGGGGTTAAGCTCAAAAAAATTCCAATTCTTTGGAATTTTCCTTTTAGTCTACGCGTTACCAATAAAATGCAACCAAAAATAAATGGAGCATAGCCAAGAATAAATAAAAAGTCCCAATACACTCCTAATGCTTGTTGAATTATTATTTCTTCGCCCCAATCATTAAATATCACGTGTATTTGTTCGGTTGTCCAAGCAAATTCAAAATCTAAAATCCCATAATCACTGTCTAACGCTGAAAGCGGTGCAAATATCAATTGATTAATTAGAATGAAGATCAAGAAACTTATTATTGTAATAATTGCAATGGCTTTATCTCCAGGAGATTCCTTCAATTTTTCTATAAACATTTCTATTTCACATTTCAAATTATTGTAATAATATGCATTTATCACGTAATATTTATTAAGAATTGCTTTTTAATTTCTAACGAATTAGGTACTTCATAAATCAAACAATTCAATTTTTAACTGCTTTAATTTTGAATAAAGACTTTTTATTGCCGCCATGCCTTTTGACTCTGGATCGTGATCTATAGGCGAAATACCAGCTAGATCTGCTTTACCGATTTCGGGATCGAATGGAATAATGTGATATAAAGGGACTTCCCATTCTTGTACTCTTTTATTCATGGTTTGAAGTTGGGAATCGTCAAAAATTTTGTTAGCTATTAAATAAATATTAATAACTCCTAATTTTTTTGATAATTGAATAATTTTAGAGCACAAATCTAAAGATTTCTGAGAAGGTTCGGTTATAACTAGCATTATGTCAATTCCTTTGGCTGTTCCTCTGCCTAAATGCTCCAATCCCGCTTCAAAATCCACGATGATAACTTCGTCTCGTTTAACAAATAAATTAAATAGTAATGTCCGAATTAACGCGTTTTCTGGACACAAACACCCCGTTAAAGGTTCTTCAATCGATCCTAAAACTAATAATTGCAAACCATCTGGTCCAGTAACTTTATACTTATCAGGGATGTCAGAAACTTTTGGATTGATGTTATACACGCCAGGACCAGCACCTTTAATAATCACTCGATCTTCAATCATTTTTTTCATTTCTGAAATTGGCACTATTTTATCCTTAACTTCTTGACTAATACCTAAAGTATAACTCAAATTCATGGCAGAATCGTTATCAATGGCGAGAACCTTAAAGCCGTCTTTTGCAAAAAGCCTGGCTAAAGTACCTGCTATTAATGTTTTCCCTACTCCACCTTTACCAGATACAGCTATCTTTATCTCTATTCACCTTAAGTTTGATAATAAAGCATAATTAAAAAAAATTTCGAAGAAGGTAGTGATCACACGGTTGAAAAGTTTTTAATACCCAACCTCTTTTTTTCTCAAGCAATAGCAATGGCAATCATTGACGCAATGGAGACGCCAAGAAATAAAGGAACCGGATACCCCGGTATTGTTAGACCTAAATCGTACTCAAAAAGCACTTGGTTCTTGACCTTGCACTGGAAGGCAGACAAAACACCCGTAAGCGCGTCGTAAGTCTTGTTAATTCAGAAAGAACATAAAATGCTTCAGAGAAATTTTTACGAAAAATTAAAAATAATTGATTTAAAGCCGACTATAATCCTGATTATCCCATATCGATTTAAGTCGGAGCATTTAAATTCTACTTTTTTGTTCTAAAATCCATGTTTTGTCATTTTTCGGTTAATTCTCGAAATTCAAAAATATCCTCAATTAAAGACCTATAATTTTTAATAAAAGACTATTTTCTTATTTATTTATTAATTATTTATATAAAAAATAGAAACTTATAATGTAAATCGAAATTAAGCAAGTGATATCGGAATGGTTAAAGGATGGTCTATCTTAGAAGTATTAGTTGTTTATGTTTTGGGATTCATAATTGGTCGTTTTTTAATGTCTTTTTTTGCCGATTTCATGGAAATGGAGAGGCTCTTGCTTGGATTTAATTACATCTTTCCTATTTTGTTTTACTTTTTTCCCGTTTTAATAATACTTGGAGCAAAAAGAAGCTTCAAGTCTTACGGATACACCAAAGAAAAAGGTGAATTTAATGTGGATGTTGGAATGTCTCTTTTTTTATATGCCACCATTCCATTCCTTTTCGGATTCATGGTGATATCTTTCCTTGGTTTCGGGCTATTTGATCCATTAGGCGCCATAATAATTACGGGATTTACGATCGTCGCCTTGATTTTCGTCTTAAAGGCATTAAAAAAAAGAAGTATAGACGAGGAGATTGAAAAAAGTAAGACGAGGGCTAATTTTATATTGATGATTATACTACTACTTGTTCCCTTGCTTCTTGGTCTTGTTTTTAATAGCTTTTCAATGAATCTTATCTCATTAGTGCTGTGGCAGTTTTTCATATCGGGATTTGGGGAAGAATTCAAGTACCGGGGGTACTACCAATCCACGATTAACAACGAGTTCGGTCGACCTTATTCGCTCGCGGGAATCGAATTTGGTCCAGGCTTGATCATCGCATCGATATTGTTTGCCGTATCACACGCTTTAAATCCATTTAATCCTTTTACTGGAAGTTATCAAATCGAAATTTGGTGGGGCACTTTTACATTCATAACGGGATTTACATTTGGGTTGATTCGGGAAAAAACAGAAAGCATCGTTGCTGCAGGGATTTATCACGGGCTCCCTGATGCAGTAGGGGAGGGGATAGCATTTGTCTTTGGATGGTTGTAATTTCAAGATGAATCGATGTTTCTGATAAATAATTATAAATGTTTCTTAACTGTCGATTTGCTTTTTCTGAGATTCTAATCTCCATTTTCTCGATATTTCTTTCATTTCTTCAAGAGAATAAGTTTTTCCTTTTCTAAAGTCTTCCAAACCTTCTAATACTTGTTTCTTCACATATAAAAAATCTATTATTTCATCAATATCCTCTGAAGGTGTATCTTCTGGCAAATTTTTTATGAGGGAGAATATTTTTTCTTTGATTTTACTCATATTTGTCATTAATTAAATAGTAATTTATACTTTTATAAAATTAATTCTCTTTAAAAAAAAGGGTCGAAAAAGGTTACGTAAAAAAATGGAGTGTGGATTTTTTTACTCTTTAGGGAATTCATCATCATTCTCGGTAGCGTCCTCATCTTTCGGGATTTCATCAATTACGGTTTTTTCTTCTTGTTCTACTTCTTCTGCTTGAGAGGGTTCTTCTTCCGTTATTAAAACAGCAACCTGTTCATCTTTATTCGCTTCTATTATTCGTGTGATATCATCCTCTTCAATGATTTGTACGGCTACCTGTTTTTCTTTCTCTTCTTCTACAACTTCCTTGACCACTTCTTCAATAGTCAGGGAAACCCCACAATTGTCGCAAAATTTGGCATCAACTCTATTCTCATTGCCACATCTTTTACAAATGTACGGTTCCTTCCTTAAATATTCTGCATCTATTAGTGAGAAACCGCATTTATCGCAAAATTTCGCAATTATCCTATTTTCGTTACCGCAGTTGTTGCAAACATCTACTTCTTTTTCTTCTTCAATTATATCTTCTTTTACTTCTTCAATAGGAACTGGTCCAAGTTTGATTTCAATCTTATTTAACATTGCTTTGAATGTTTGCATCTTAATATAGTCCTCAGCTTCTGCGGAATTATATGTCTTTAGCATTTCTTCAACTAAACCTGGTTTTTCCTGAAGTTTAGGGTGCTTTAAGTTTCCTAAAAACGAGTCTATAGAATCTTGAGTGCCTATTGGTAAGCTCATCCACGAAGAAGTAGTTTTGAAATTTTCAATTTTCGTTATGAAACGTTTAATTTCTTGAGCAGTATTTACAAATTCTGAAACGCCTTCTTTTTTGATAGATAAAGCATCTCCAAACATTATATTAAGTTGGTCTAGTTTACGAATGATGCTTTCCATTTTAATAAAAGCGCTTTCTTTTGCTATATAATACAATTCAACTATTTCGTTCATTAATTTGGGCTTCTCTTTCAACTTTGGATGGTCCATGTATAGTAATAAAGCTTCGAGTTGCCTTTCTGTGGACTGAGCAAGCCCAATCCATTCCTTACCCTTTTTTTCTTCTATTTCTATTTTTATTTTATAAATTTCTTCCATAAATTTTCATATAGTGTTAGAAAATTTAAATTTATCATGACTGCTTCCATCTTAGGTTTAAAAATAATTAAGCTTTCAACGATTCTTTTATTACAATATCTTATTATGTCATGTTATATTAGTCCATTTGACTTCGCAAGAAGTAAGAAATGTATCAAAATAAGTTGATTAAAAATTTATGCGAAAGTTTGCAGGTTACACGATATTACTTATACTTACGTGTGCCCTGAGTGCATCAAGCCGTATTTACATGGTACTAATTTCTCAAGTCTAGAAGAAATTCGTAATTATCAGAAAGAACACGCTAAAAAATTAAAATTAGTAAATTCTAAATCAAATTATAATTTATTAGGATTTGTTAAAATAAAATTTAGGAATGATTTGGCTTATTCTGGGATCATAATTCAAGATCTATGCGAAAACAAAATAATAGAAACTAACTTTAAATCGTTTGAGCCAATTTTTGTTAAATATTTCCCTTCAGTCCTGTTTTTAAACCGAACTGATATATATTTAGATTTAATTAAGGATTTAGAAGTGGTTCCCGATTGTTATATTCTAAACTCTGGCGGTCAAATTCATCCCTTCTTACATGGATGTGCCTGTGATGTAGGATTAAAGTTAGATGTTCCCGTTATTGGATATACTAAAAAATTATTATTTGGCAAGCTAAAAAAAAAAAAAGGAGGATTCAGAAGTTTTTGGAGTTTATCACGAAGAGAAATTAATTGGCCATGCTATTCCAAAACCTAATTCTAAAAAATTTCTATATGTTTCTGTTGGAAATAATTTGTCTCTTCAAACAACATGCGAG
>JAUXAJ010000078.1 GCA_030620005.1 Promethearchaeota archaeon
ATGTTAGTAGATAGAGGTCTTCTCGATCTTGATGCTCCAGTAGCAAAATATTGGCCACAGTTTGCTCAGGGAGGTAAGGAGAAATTGCCCGTACGTTATTTACTTAGCCACACATCTGGCCTTGCAGGTTTTAATAAAACCATTCGAGTCAAAAAACTCTATGATTGGGATAAAATAACTACTCTATTAGCTTCTCAAGAATCTTGGTGGGAACCTGGAACTAAGAGCGGGTATCACACCATCACTTTTGGATATTTATTAGGAGAATTAGTACGCCGAATTACAGGAAAGACCTTAGGTACTTTTTTTAAGGAGGAAGTAGCAGGGCCACTTAATGCAGATTTTCATATTGGCTTTTCTGAGGAACTTGATGAGCGTGTTGGTGAACTAATATCCCCTCCTCCAATAGATTTAAGTGAATTCGGAGCTATTGATCCAAAATCTATAGCCATGAGATCTTTAACTAATCCCTTGATTGATGTTGCTTACACGAAAACTAGAGAATGGCGAGCAGCTGAAATCCCTGCTGCTAATGGACATGGGAATGCGAGATCAGTTGCAAGAATCACATCCGCATTAGCGTGTGGCGGTGAGCTTGATAATGTGCGTTTGCTTTCCTCAAACATTATCGAAAAATCCATCGAGGAACAATCATATGGAACTGACCTAGTTCTCAATGTACCAATACGCTTCGGCTTAGGTTGGGGACTTCAGAGCAAAGAGATGCCGCTCGGTCCAAATGAACGAGTTTTTTACTGGGGTGGATATGGTGGCTCAGTAATCATAATAGATCTTGATGCTAAGGCGAGCATTGCATATGTCATGAATAAAATGGTTGCGACCCTCACTGGCGATCCACGTAGTGAGGGACTCGTAGGGGCGGTGTATGATTCATTATAATTTACGCAACATAATTTTTAATTTATTTTTTTTTCTAAATGATCTGCCCATTTTAAGATTAAGTCTTGAATTAAGTACATTCCATTAGTACAAAGAATTTACTTTTATATTTTGAGTTGATTAAATGGTTCAAAAAATTAATATGGATAATTATTGGTTCAAGGAAGAAGATTTATTAAAGCCCATAAACTGGGAATACATTTCCACACTTTCAAGAAGAATTCAAGATGCATTAGAACTTTACATGAGGGGTAAAATTTCAATTGGGAAAGCAGCGGAAATGGCGCAGTTGCACTATCGTGAATTTGATTTAATACGCTCTAAAGCGAGAATTCCATTATATATTTAGGATTATTATTGTTAATTGTCATTTCAAATACATCTCCATTAATTTACTTTGGTATCATTGGAAAACTATCAATTTTAAAAAGATTATATTCACAGATTTACATTCCTACTGAAGTTTGGAACGAATTAATCCATCCAATTTTAAAAACTGATAATGGTATTCCAAAAGGTGTCAATTTAGGCTTGGTAGCTAAAAAAGCAGGATGGCTTATCATAAAAAATCCCGAAGATAATGAATACATAGAAATCGCAAATTAATTTAATTAAAAATCAAAAAATGTATTAAAAAAAGGATTAAATATGGTTAATTGGTAGGTTATTAAACTAATCCCATTCGATCTTGGTAGATCCATGAAATCGTTCAATTATCACGCGTTCTTGAGTAAAAAACCTTAAAGCTTCGTATCCTTGGGCTCGAAGTGTGCCGAAGAAGGAATCTTTTGCTCCCGCAAAGGGGAACCATGCAAGTGGTGCTACAACACCTATATTGATTCCGAGTTGAATGTTGTTGACTTCATTTCGGAAGTAGCGTGATTCTTCTCCACTTTCGGTATAAATTGTAACCGCGTTTCCTTTTGGATTTTGATTGATTATTTCTATGGCTTCTTTCAATGTGTCCACGCAATCAAGGCAGGCTACTGGTCCAAAAACTTCTTCGTCGTAAACTTTCATTCCAGGTTTCGCATTTTCAAATATGCAGGGTCCTAAGAAATAACCTTTCTCGTATCCCTTTATTTTCAATCCTCGACCGTCCAAAATTAGTGTGGCCCCCTCGTCGAGACCGTTTTGAATTTGTTCGTGAAGCTTATTCAACGCTTTTTTGGACACCACGGGACCCATGAAAGTTTCTTTATTCATGCCATAACCAACTTTGAGCGCCCTTGTTGCTTCAATAAATTTTTGTTTCACGGAATCATAAAATTTTTGGCTTCCCACGACCATGACTATTGATCCAGCCAAGCATCTTTGCCCTGAGTTGCCGAAAAAAGAGTTTATGAGATTAGACATTATTTTATCAACATTAGCGTTTTCCGTGATGACTAAAAAGTTATTAGCTCCTCCATGGCATTGGGCTCGTTTACATAAACTGCTTGCTTTTTTATAAATGGCTTGAGCTACTGGAGTGGATCCTACACTAGACACTCCAACCACTTCAGGATGTTCAATCAACTGATTTACAATTTCCACATCGCCGTGAATTAAACTAAGAACACCAGGTGGAAAACCTGCTTCATCAATGTATTTAAAAATAACTTCTAACGCCCATGGTGTTTGTTCATTTGATTTAACAATGTAAGAGTTTCCGGCAGCAACAGCAAACGGTAAAAACCAAAATGGAACCAATGCGGGAAAGTTAAATGGGGGAATCATGATGAAAACACCTAAAGGTTCAAGAATGGAATACTCGTCAATTCCTAGCGCAATATTGGGCATGTACTTACCCATTTGATATTCTGGCACGCACAATGAAGCTTCAATATTTTGGTAAGTTCGAACGACTTCTCCTCTTGCCGCGTTCCATTCTTTACCATGATTTATTACGATGGATTCCGTGATTTCTTCAACATTTTCTTTAATTAAATCCACTAATCGCAAAAGAGGATGAATCCTCTCAATTCCTGGTACTTTTTTCCAGACCAAAAATCCTTCTTTAGCTGCCTTGACAGCTTCATCTACTTCTTCCCTTGTTGACATTGGAATTTTACCAAGTGGTTCATCCAAGGCAGGATTCATGTATTCCATGAAACGGTCACTTTTTGAACTCACAAATTTTCCATTTACATAATTTTCTAATACTTTCATTTTGCATAATCAGAATTTTCTTTTTTTTAAAAAACACAATTTATCATACAAATCACAATTAATTGTTTAACATTTAAAAGTTTTCTTCATATTTATTACAAATATTTATATTTTTATTTGTATTAATTACAATAGTAAAATTATGAAATGATAGAGAATTAAAGAGAATTTAAAAAAAAATTAGAAAGAGAGGGTATAAATGGATGAGAATTTAGTACCTAAGGATCTTCGCAAGGCATATACAAAAAAGGAAATTCTTGCGATCGAACAAAAGCACATAATCCCTGCAGTTTCTCATTATTATGAAGACCCAATACTTATTGTTCGTGGTGAAGGAGCGACTTTAGAAGATGATTCTGGCAAGCAATATATCGATTTATTTTCAGGCATCTGCACGAAAATTACCGGATACGGTCATCCGAAATTTGTAGCAACGCTAAAATGGCAGATAGATAGACTAGTCTATACTAGCACGTTATATTCTACGATTCCTTATGCTGTACTTTCACAGAAATTAGCCGAGATTGCACCCTCTGGTTTATCTCAGTGTTTTATAGCAAGTAGTGGGTCAGAAGCAAATGAGTCTGCTCTATACATGGCAAGAAAATACACGAAAAATCCATACATCGTAGCATGTACTCACGCTTACCATGGCCGCACGGCACTCACTCGTGAGATTTCCAGTGCTGGCTGGCGTAACGTGCCTGAATGTCATCCTCCTGGTGTTCGTTTTACTCCTAATGGTTATTGTTATCGTTGTGCCTTTAAGCAATCATATCCTGACTGCGACATTGAATGTGCCCGTTATCTCCGTGAAGTCATTCGAACGCAAACTAACAAAGCTATTGCTGCATTTATCGCTGAACCAATTCAAGGTGTTGGGGGAATCATTCAACCTCCTCCAGAATTCTTCCAGATCGCCCATGAAATCGTAAAAGAATATGGAGGGCTCTTCATTGCTGATGAGGTGCAAACAGGATTTGGACGCACTGGTAATAAATGGTGGGGGATCCAACATTCTAATGTAAATCCAGATATAATTACCATGGCTAAAGGCTTTGGTAGCGGAGTCCCTATAGGAGGATTTTTGACGCGTCCTGAATATGCCACAGAATACGCTCAAACAGATGCTTTCGTTACTTTTGGAGGAAATCCCTTGATGTGTGCCGCAGCAGTAGCTGTTATTGAAATCATCCAAGAAGAAGATTATCTCACGAGAGCGACTAAACTTGGTGAGACCCTGAAAAAACGACTTCAGTCTCTTAAAGAAGAACATGAAATTATTGGTGATGTGCGCGGGCAGGGAATGATGTTAGGGATGGAACTCGTCCGTGATCAAGCGTCAAAGGAACCTGCTACAGAAGAAATGCTACATGTAATGCAAGCATGCAGGCAAAGTGGGCTCCTTATTGGTAAGGGAGGTATTGATGGTAACGTTATAAGAATACAACCTCCACTCGAACTAACGCAGGAGCAAATTGAAAATGCTTGCGAAATTCTCGATGTCGCTTTTACTGAAGTCGAACGCACTTTATAAATTTCTTTATTAATCTACATTTTAATACAAGGTGAGGAAAATATCTGACCAAGATCATGTTCTTGATGATATAGATAAAAGGATTTTAAATATACTCCAAGAGAATTGTAAAACAACTGCAGAAGAGATACATGAAAAATTAAAGTTACCAAAAACAACAATATATTATCGAATTAGAAGATTAGAGGATAAAAATATTATTGAAGGATATCATGCAAAAGTAAATACTGAGAAACTTGGAATGGATTTTTACATGATCATTCGTGTACGTGCAAAGTATGGAAAATGTTATGACAATAAAATAGGAGAATCATTATCTAACATACCAGGAGTCTGGGGTGTTTTTTTTGTATTTGGAGATAATGATTTTATTGTTTTAGCTCGAGGAGATTCCCGCCAAGCTTTAGTAGAAAAAATCCAAACAATGATGGGGATGGAGGATATTGAAAGAACTTCAACTTCCATTGTTGCAAATACTTTTAAGTTAGATCAAAGAATGTTTTTTAATTTTTCAAAGGAAAAATTGAAGTAAAATCTTCCTATTTAACGATATTAATAATATTAACAAAAATCCCTTTTTAATTCATTTCTGTCAATCTTTCTTCGTGAAGTTTAATTCGTTTTTGAGAGAAATCTTGTATTTTTGTCTTTTAATGAGTGCTTCATTCCTTTAGAATAACGAAAAAAGAGAGATTATGGAAAAATCTTGACACCCTCCTTCAACTATTTCTTTTCAAATCTATTGAATAGAATAAATCATTGTTATATTGTAAAAATATTAAAAATTAAAAATTAACATAATATTATTAAAAATTACTTTACTATTTTAAAACTAAAAATTGAAAGTTACTTATAATGGTACTTGAAAATTTAAAACCAAAATTAGTATGGGAAATTTTCGAAGAATTAATAGCTAAGAATCCCCATCCATCAAAACATGAAGAACAATTACGGGACGCAATCAAAAATTGGGTCCAAGGGCAAGCCAAAGCTAATGGACTAGATATTAGAATGAAAGAAGATGCTGTTGGGAACATTTTTATTAAATTACCGGCGTCAAGAGGGATGGAATCGAGTCCCGCCATTCTATTTCAAGCGCACTTAGATATGGTTTGTGTAACAGATCGACCAGGAGGATTTAATTTTGATACTAACCCCATTCCCATCAGAATTCAAGATAATAACGAATGGGTGGATGCTGATGGCACGTCTCTGGGGGCAGATAACGGAATTGGGGTTGCTTTAGCTTTAGCATTACTTTTTGAGGTAAATGGAGATATGAAGCACGGACCAATTGAAGTTCTCCTAACAGTTGATGAAGAAGCTGGAATGTCGGGAGTTAGAGAGCTTGATGTTGAAGCTCTAGAAATCGAAAGCAAATTACTTGTAAATAATGATACTGATTGTCTGGGCGAGATTTATATCGGGTGTAGTGGTGGAAGTGAAACAACTTTTACAAAAAAACTCGAACGAATCAAAGATTTTTCGGAACAAGATTATAAATTTGTTGAAATCTCGATTTCTGGCTTGTTGGGAGGGCATTCCGGAGGAGAAATACACTTACCAAGAGCGAATGCAAATAAATTAATGGCAAGGTGTCTTTCTGCTGGAAACGAAACGACAGATTTGTGTTTGTGTGAATGGAATGGTGGAGATAAAATGAACGCAATTCCTCGTGTTGCGAAAGCTAAAATTGCCGTACCTGCCGATAATTTCGGAGCGTTCCAGAGAACTTTTAATTCTGAGGTAGAGTTAATAATGAATTATTGGCAATATCCTTCCGAACACGTGGAAAAACTCGAACCATCCTTAAAAATTGAGCTGAAAGACGCTAAATCCGAACCTTTTTTTTATAAAGACGAGACGAAAGCTATTATTTCAACGGCAGACATGGTATTCAACGGAGTTGTAAATTTTTCTCCTACTATTGAAGGGCTTACAGAAACATCAAATAATTTTGCAATCGTGAATACTACAGAAAATGAAATATCCTTCCATTTTTATAGTCGAGGTAATCACGATCTAAAGGCATTTATTCGTTCTTTGGTTCAATTAGGAAAATATACCAACTGGGAAATCGTCAAACACGAAGTAAATTTCGGTTGGATCCCCGATTTTGATAGCCCTTTTTTAAAATTTGTTAAAGAACACTACGAAAAGGTTTATCAAAAACCTATAATAGTTACAGCAATCCATGGAGGCTTAGAAACGAGGGAATTTATAAAAAAAATTCCGGGAATTCAAATGGTTTCGTTTGGCCCTACTATTCTTAGACTTCACTCACCCGACGAAAAATTGAGAATTGCTGATGTAGGCATTATATTTCGAGTGATAAAAGAACTAGTAACAAATATTGATAAGTACAAAAGCAAATAAAGTGAAAGTGTTTAAGCGGACGATTGTCAGAAAACCTAACTAAGAATTACTTTCAATCATTACATGTCCATGACTGATAGCCTTTTTATTCTCGTTGTTATACACCTCAAAAAATAAATCTGTTCCTTTTTCTCCATTTATTTTTTTATTCAATTGAACTTCAATGCTTGTGTCGAGCAATACCATTCCAGTAAATTTGCAAGAAATGCTTTTTACTCTATGCGGGTCTCTGTCTGCTTCCTTGTTTAAGATTGTTTTAATTGCATGAGCGAGAGTAGCAGTTCCTTGTAGAATTGTGTCTGGCAAGCCAACAAAGTGAGCAAATTTTTTTGAAGTGTGTATGGGGAAATGTATATCAGCACAACCATCATAAATGTGTGCCCTTAATCTTTCAATTTTGATTGTCTCCTTCCATAATGGTTTGTTATCGCTTTGATGTGTGGGCATTTTAGGAAGCGTTTCTTCTCCTCTTCCTTCGCCAACACATTTAACTCCTCTAAGCATTCCACCAATATGCTCTGTAAAGATAAGTGCATTATTCTTGTCAAACGCGTCTAGACGGGAGATTATATGAGTACCACTTCGATGCGGCAAAATGGCAGCAATTCTTCCTTTAATTGTTAGTTCATCGTTGGGTTTAATTAAACGGTTAAAAGTAAGATGTTCGGTATAGTGAACTAGAGTTTTCATGACTTTCAATGGAAATTTATTAGATTGAATGTAGTTTGGAAGGTCTTCTGCTATGGGCCAAGTTATCGCAACAGCGTACATCGGCGGAGCAACTATGCCTTCTTTTCTCTCATCGTCAAAATAATAAGGATTATCGTCGTCCAATGCAGCAGCGTAATTCATTGTTTTTCTCCAACTTATTTTGATAAAATAATCCTTTATTGATGTATTTACAAATTTAGTGTTGATTTTCATATTTTATCACTTAATCACAATTTCTATTAATTAGAGTATTAACTTAATAAAAATTATTTTTATTTCTTATTTTTAAATGATTTTCTGATCTCCAAATTATCATTATAATCTTAATCCAAATTTAACTTTTTTGCACCTAAATTCTCATTTCCGGTAGAAGCTTTTTTTTAATTGACTTTAAAAAAGTAGAAGAATTAATTTTTCATTGCTCAACAAGAGTCGATGAATTTTTTAAAAAAAAAGTAAATATTTTAGAAGGATAAAACTAATTATTGTTTAGAAATTAAGCTCAATCAGTCCAGAAGTTCCTTGCTAAACGCCTACGAGTTTGCCAAAGACCACTTTTTTCAGTAAAACCAATCACGCCCTTGCCTTGATCGGCGTCCTTTATTTTCCACATTCCGTTAACAGCTCCAGTTAAGCCAGCAGAAAGAACTTCAAAGCCTTGAGCCGTGTAGAGGTCACATTCCACGCCACGATTTATAATAAACTTTAACTGGCGTAATCCTTGCTGATTCTTAGATCTAAGCACTTCTAGCAGTTTTTCGACCTCTGAATCAAGCTTATCATTTGCGACAATACGATTCCATAAGTTCCATTCCACTGCCTTTTTTCCTGGATGGAGGGCTCCTATGAGATTAATCTCTTTTGCCCTACGTCTACCAATAAATCGAGCTAATCGAGTTGTTCCTCCCCAACCAGGTGTTATCCCGACATCTACTTCTGGCATTCCCCATTTAGAACGCTCAGTAGCTATTACAAAATCGCACGCCATGGTAATTTCCAAGCCACCTCCAACGGCATATCCATCCACCGCTGCTATGGTAATTTTATCTAATTCTTCAAGTTGATTGGCCATGTTTTGATAATAGCGCGCTCGGCGCGTGATATCGTTAGCGTCCCCCCATTTTATCATTTCAGTAATGTCATCCCCTACACAGAAGTTATCGCCAGCTCCCTTTATGACTACAAATTTTAGTTTTGTAGAGCGCCGAACTATTTCAATAGCGTCAACTAATTCGTCAGAAAGTTGCATGCTCAAAGCGTTTAAAGCTTTAGGTCTATTTAGCGTTATCCACGCTACTTGGTCAATCTCTTGGTAAATTAATTGTTCGATTTTCATGATATACAATTAATTAATCTTAAAATATAAGTATTGGTGATAATAGTTATAATATTTTTATCAAGATTATTAGAGAAAATCCCTACCTCAATTTAGGGAAGGGATGAATTATGTGTTCCACACTCTCAATATTCTTTTTTCATTTTTTAAGCGCTACTCTCTGCCAACGCATTAGCAAATTTGCCCATAAGGGATTTCCAGCATCGCTATTAATTAATATCGTGATTCCAGCACCGATTTCTGGAACGATTACCATCATGGATCGCCATCCAACAATACCACCACTATGCTGTATGATTTTTCTACCCTGCATGTTAGCGATATAATGACCCAAGCCGTAATCCCAATCAATATCAAACTCCCTTTCTGCGTAAATGACCTTCGAATGCATTAAATTTATAGACTCTGGTTTTAAAATACCTCTTCCAGGTAATTCTCCTTTAGAACCCTTCATTTCAGCCAAAGCAAAAGTAGTTAAATCCCTAATTGTTGAAAAACACCCTCCTGAAGCCTTAGAAGTTATTTTGTATCTTAGATATGGGTTTTCTTCTTCATCGTAGGGCGTTGCATGGCCCGAGAAATCAGTTGGCCATTCAAATGTTGAGGAGGTCATACCTAAAGGGTTAAATATTTCTTCTGCCAAGTATTCAGAAAAACTTTGTTTCGTTACTTCCTCAATAATTAGTTCTAGAACTGTATATCCTCCATTTGAATATACGAACTTGTTTCCGGGTTGTTCAATAACTTTTACTGGCACTTTTTCGGGATTAACATTCCATTTCTCACAATATTTTTTCTGCTTATCATCTAATGAGTATTCAGCATTTCTAGAAAGTAAAACTCCTAATGGGGGTAATATAAAATCAGGAGGAAGTCCAGAAAAACCATCTACAGGGAAGCCCGCTGTATGACTCAATAACCTTCTAATCGTTATATCGTCGTGATTGAATTCTGAAGGAGGAAAATGCCATCTGGTCAAGTAATTTTCCGCAGGGGCATCAATCTCTATTAGCCCTTTTTCAACTAATTTCATGGTTCCCCATGCAGTCATTGACTTTGAAATTGAAGCAATCTGAAAAATAGTCTTCTCAGTAATGGGAATACCTTTTTCTTTATTTGCATATCCATACGTCTTAATTTCAGAAATCTCGTAATCTGAAATAAAACCAATTGCGACCCCGGGGATATTCATCCTTTCTAATAAATTAGGGACTACATTATTTATTCTTTTTATCATGTTATAAAATCAACTTGAATTTTCTATTTCTTTAATTATTCATTTTTTTTTCAACATATTTTTGCCATTTTGCGGACAGCTTCAAGGTTAATCTGAGACCGTTTTGACCATTAGTCAGGATAACTAATCCATCTCCGGTTTCAGGAATGAATGACATTAGTGTATTCCATCCAATATTCCCCCCACTATGATGAACGACTTTAATTCCATCAAAGTACATGATAAAATGTCCTAAACCAGTGTCGGAATGGGAGAGTGTCATTTCATTTGTTTCAAGAACCTTTGTATACATTAATTGAAGAGTTTCAGGCTTTAATATCCCTCTACCGGGTAATTCTGTGTTAAACCCTTTCATTCCTGCTAAAACAAAAGCCGACAAATCGTTAATTGTAGAATAACATCCAGCAGCTGCCAGGGCGGTAAATAAGTAATTTGGTGCGGATTTTCCATCCAAAACATAAGCGGTTGCTGTCAATGGTTGCAAATCTTTTCGCCAAGTAAAACTACTATGGCCCATTCCTAAAGGCTGTAACACTTCTTTTTCCATGTATTCGGCAAACATTTTTCCAGCGACTTCCTCAACAATGAGCTGAAGTACACTGTAACCTCCACCTGAATATGAGAACTCAGTTCCCGGTCGTTTAACAACCTCAACGGATTTTTCATCTACTTTGGAATCGATCTTAAATAATTTTCTCATTTTTAACTGGATTTCGTCCTTTTGGTATTCAAAATTCCCCGAAAGCGAATCTTCAATTGATGGAATTTCATAACTGGGAACATAACCAGAATATCCGTGTAAAGAAAGACCCCCTGTATGACTTAACAATCTCTTTGTTGTTATGTCACCATTATCGAATTCAGAAGGAGGAAAATGCCATCTCGTCAGATATTTCTCTGCTGGAGCATCAAGATTAATTAATCCTTTTTCTACTAATTTCATTACGCCCCAAGCAGAAATAGACTTTGATATGGAAGCAAGTTGAAAGACGGTGTTTTCGGTAATGGGTTTTTCTTTTTCTACATTTGAATAGCCGTGTGTTTTTATTGCAGATATTTTGTAATCTTCAATCAAAGAGAGAGCAATTCCAGGAATTTTATATCTGTTCAATAATTTGGGAAGATCTATTTTTTCGAACATAATTTTAATAATCAATGTTCAATTTATAGTTTTTTGAATTTTAAATGGGAGCTATTATTTCGTATATAGAAAGTATATATCAATAAGATGAAAGCAGCAATAAAATGAAGAATGAATCAATATTTAATATTTTAAAAAACTCAAACCCATAATATAATTGAAGAATAATCAAAAGAGAATTTTTCTCTTGAATCCTTATTGGTGATTACTATTACTCCAATCCCAATTAAAACGCCAGAGAAAATCACTTGAATTGAAAAAAGGCGGTGTAGAAATAGCGTAACAAACAAAATAGTAAAAAATGGGGATGTTGTAGTTATTGCAAGTGCCTTAGTAAGACCTAAAAATTTTTATGACTGAAGATAAGCTGTATCTCCTAAAACAACCATGAATAAAATGCTACTTGAGAGCATTAACCATAATTCCCAGGGTATGGTGAATATCAATAAAAAGACGCCAAAAATCAGACAAATTATGGCAAAACTTGTGACACCGAATATTGCGCGAATGGCATTTTGGAATACTGGCGTTGCTTTGTCTTCCATGTTTCGGGCTAACACAAAAGAAAGCGCAGTTGCAGAAGTGAAAGAAATTGCCATTAATTCTCCGTACATTTTAAAAGATTTTCAGTATTTTACTTTTTGTATTAAAATTGCGCGTATCCTTTAAGATTTCTACCATTGTTTTTTTTATGGTCAGTGTTTATTCAAAAGAAGAATTTTATTATATTATATAATAATTATATTAACATAATTAATAAGAAAGAGAATAATATCTACTGAATGTGACTTTTAAATAAATTCAGTTTTATTAATCTTAAAAAAAAAATTTTTCGATGATGAATTTGGCGAAGAAAACTGAAAAACAAAAAAGAGCAAGATCACAAGAGAAAAAAGCCGAACAATTTCAACGAATAATAGACACCGCGAGGAAATTATTTATTCAAAAGGGATGGGAAGGTTTCGGCATGAGAGCATTGGCAAGAGAACTCAAAATGTCCGAAGGAAATCTTTATAATTACGTGAAAAGTAAAAGAGAACTCTGGATTGCTATTCGCACGCAATATTATCAACTATTTAATGAGGGCGTAAGTAAAATCATTAATAAAAACAGAGGCAAAATTCCATACATCGACATTCTCACGAAAATTGGAGAATTTTTCCTTAATTTTTCGGCCGAGAATTATTCCCGATTCCAAATAATGAACGAGATAACTGCGCCATCGGCCAGGGAAGTAGGACCTATAGAAAGAAATTATAAACCATTTAATACAATGAAAATCATTGAAAATGTGTTGGAAGAAGCAATAGAAGCTGGTGAAATTAATCCAGTTGAACCAGTTAGTAAACTCACATATTACATGTATGGAATAATATATGGTGCCGCAAAAATGGAAAGAGAACTTAAAAAAAAGGATCCTATCACAGAACTAATCATTACTCGTTCTAAGCATTTATCTATTAAGGAATATAGAGAGTTTATAATTCAAGAAATACGAAAACAGTTAGAAAATTCATCATGGAAATGAAAGTATCGTTCTTTTAAAATTATTAAATTTCTGATAACATTCATGTTAAATATAAAATAATTTGCGAGAAGAATGTGAAATGGATAATAAAATGAAAGATAAAGGTGAAGATAACGCTAAAATTACTAAACATGACAAGTGTTTTTTAATGGAGTTCCCTGACGACGATTTTCGTCCACCCATCTTACATCTTCAAGGGAGTCCATTTGAAATGGGGAAAGCACATGGATATCTCTTATCTGAAAAAATCACGCGTTTTTTTAGTATTTTTTTTAGTCCTATTGCTGCGATGTTTGGTGGTTGGAGCCCAGAATCCGGAATAGTACCAACCATAGAACAAATGACCTTTGGAAAAGAAAATTTATTAAAATCGGCGGAAATAAAATGCGTTCCAGCAATAAAAGAACAAGAACCTGATTATTTGAACGAACTCGGAGGATTATATGAAGGGCTAAAAACAGCTGGATCACCTCTAACTTACGATGATATCATGCTGGGTAATTGTTTTCCAGAAGCTAGCTGGATTCTTAATGGATGTAGCAACTTTGCCGCCTGGGGTAAAGCAACCGTAGATGGTAAGTTAATACATGGAGTTAATTTAGATTTCGAAACATTCGATGTATTTCAGGATTATGCGTGTGTAATGGTCGCAAAACCAGAAAAAGGGAATTCTTTTCTTGGAGTTCATTTAATGGGTAACATTTCTCCAAACTCGTGGATGAACGATAAAGGGCTAAGCTATGGCGAAATGACGTGTAATTCATTGAGAACGAAATGGCCCCAAATACCACACTTAATGCACGGGAGAAAAGTTGCTCAAGAAGCCTCTACAATCAAGGAAGCAAAAGCAATTTTAGAAAAGACTGGGGGAACAACAGGTTGGGCTAATTTAATTTCTGAAGGAAAGGGCACAAATCCTCACGCGGCAGACCTTGAAATCACGGGTATTGAAAACTGCATTAGATACGAGGACCTGGAATTTCAGAATGTAATATGGGTGACAAATATTTTCATATGTTATCCAGGTTTTCAAGGATACGAAGGACATAATATGGTGCCAGGTCAAGTTGCTTACTGGGAGAGAGTTGATGCGTCAATGAAACCAGACTATATTGATCCATCAATTACTTTAAAGGATGTAGACACGTTGGAAAAGTGGCGAGCAAACGTGCAATGCCCAAGGTATGAAAGGTATCGAGAGATGCTTAAAGAAAGTTTTGGAAAGATAGATGTTGCAAAGGCAATTGAGATCCAAAGCGATAAGGTTTTAACGGTAGAACGAATGCCCGGTAAAGTTCAGCTAAGTCCACCCTGTAAGCACTTATTAGGCTTTGAAAGGCCCGTTTTTACAAATCCAGCATCTAGCGCATGGTCTTGCATTTTCATTCCGGAAGAGGGAGTGGCTTGGATAGCAGCAGGGAAAATTCCCGCTCAAGACGGACCCTTTTGGCGAGTTAGCCTTCCTGAGCATTTAGAGTTAATGAAAAATAAGGAATAGCTTTTTATTTTATTTAATTTAATATGAAAACTGAATATGATTAAATTATTGAAAAAAAGGTAAGATTAATAGTGACTTTTAACAAAATAAAACCCGAGCAATTACCATCTTTCGTATAAGGCATCCAATCTCCTCGATGCTGGTCTGGAAAAAAAATCAAAATGTTTGGTTTATCTTTCATTTTATTCCTTCTAAATTTTTAATTCAAAATTCAATCATTATAATTGAAAGCCTCCAGGAATTTCTACTTTCGGAATGATTTTCTCAAGATATTTCTAATAATTCACTTTTTTGAAATAATCAATATTTATATCAGGAAAGCATGTATCAATTGTCTCCATTTCTTCTAAATCTTTTAACGATAGTCTATTACGATCATTGAAATCTTTCGCAGCCCACAATAACTTATTAAATCCTTGGTGGTGGTTGTGAAATCGTTGATTTGCGTATTCCTTTGCCTGTTTTGTATAGAGAAGAAAGGGCCAATCGCTTCCTTCCATCAACAATAATTCGCGTGCCATTTGCTTTAGGATTCTTTTTTCTAAATTGTTAGGATTATGGTTATTTTCCAGGACATTTTCAAAATCTTTTATTGAAGCATTGATATAAGGCCAAATCCATCCGTGTTCCTTGTTTTTCCAGACTTCAAAATGCCCTCCTTGACCCCAACTGCTCTCATCCATCCTAATTATCGAAAATATATCGTTGTATTTTGAAACATAGTCTGAAATCGTGATCATTTCTAAATTATCACTATTATATATTAATTCAAAGACTTTTTTCAACCAATTAATCCCTTCCATCCACCAATGACCATAAAGTTCAAAATCATAGGGAGAGATTACGATCCCTTTTTGATTGTTTTGCGTAGAAAACGTGTTCAATTCGTCTGTTAAAAGGTTAACGAATTGATTGGCGTGAGAATCTACTTTTTTAAGTGCTAAATCCACATCGTAGAGTTCCTTTCTATCTTTTCCTGTAGTTTTATCGGTTATTCTCCAATAATATAAGCCAGATTCGTGATCTTTTTTATGAAACTCTCGATAGAAACTATCCCCAGGATATCCAATTTTAGCATCCCACACTTGTCTACTGGTGTTTTTATTTCGCCCAAATACAGATACTCCCGTTTCTAGTTTAAATCCAAAATTAGTATTTAGTCCAACATCGTTCTTCGCTTCTATTAATTCAGCTCCTGAAATGCCGTGAGAATCTACAAAAAAATATTCTATTCCGGAATTTTTTACCCAGTAATCAATATTTTCCCGAAGGGTTCCATTCTTATACTCTTTAGGGCGATATGCACATTCTGGCAGCCAAATACCTTTAGGTTCTCGATTAAAATACTTTTTATGAGTATCTACTGCGAGTTGTATTTGAGAAAAAATTCCTGAATCTCTTTCAAATAGTAGTAAAAAACCATGTGTTGCGCCACAAGTAATTAATTCAATCATATTTTCGTCTTGTAGCCATTTAAAAGAACCTAACAAATCCCTATAATAATTGTGATAAAATGCATCAAGGACAATTTCAAAGTTTCTGAGATGAAACTCCGCAATGGATTTCCTCTTTGGATGGCTTTCAAATCGCTTGATATCGTTTTGAGCTCTAGATATTAAATTTTCCATGTATTCGCCGAATCTATGCTTCATGTACTCGTCAGCAAGTTGCTCTGCTAATATTGGCGTAATGTTTATTGTAATTGCCGTTTTTATTCCATTATTTTTTAAGTCTCTTAAAACATTAAGCATTGGAATGTATGTTTCTAACATCGCTTCAAATATCCATTCTTCTCCAGCAGGCCATGTACCGGATTTTTTACAATAGGGAATGTGTCCGTGTAATACTAAACCAAAATATCCTAAACTCATACCATATGAAATAATGATAACAAATTGATATTTTTATCGATAAGAACTATAGGAAATCATAATATAAAGTATAAAATTAAACTTGAAATTCCATTAAATAATCCAAAAACTCTTTAAAATCAATTTTAGCACCACCTATGCAACCATCTCCTCCTCCATAATAGATATAAAGGTCATTGTTTAAAATAACTGTGCCATCAGGAAATGTTACTCTTGGAGTATCTCCAAATATTTCAAATCGTTCAGTAGGCTCTAGTAGTGGATGGGAAACACGAGCGATTACCTTTGACGGATCGAATAAATCGAGTAGTACTGCTCCAACCCTATAAAAGTGATTGCTATCAACGCCATGATATATTAAAAGCCAACCTCTATTCGTTTTAATTGGGGTGGGACCAGCTCCAATTTTTTTGCTTTCCCAGGAAAATTCAGGTTTAATAATAGTATACTTTTCTAGATCTTTCATATAATCCTTCCAATACTGTTTTCCAGGATTTTTTAAATGGTTAAAATCATTAAAATAAGCAATTTGAATATTAGGAAGAATTCGATGGAGTATGACTATTTTTTCATTAATTAGTTCCGGAAATATGACGACATCTTTATCTTTGTGGTTTGGTCCGATAACTCCATACTTTTTTACTGTTTTAAAATCTTTAGTCGATGCTAAAGCAAATCTCACGTTGGAATTTCTTAAACCTTTTAATTGAGAAAGAAAAAATTTACATTTTCCCCATAAGGAGTTCTTTGGGACTGCTAATGATGAATTAATTGCAGTATAAGTAATGAGATATTCAGATATGCCTTTGATTTTTACAATTCTTGGGTCCTCTACACCATACAAATCATAATTTTCAGAAGGAGATATAAAAGGTTCAGGATTTTTTATAAAATGAACTCCATCTGTGCTCTTGGCCAAACCTATATATGAGATATATTCTCCATAAAAAAATCGTCCTTTTTTTTCATAATTTGCAGGAATGGCCCTATAAAGCAGTATTACCTTACCATTGTCATCAAGGATTGAGCAAGGATTGAAAACTGCTCCAGATTCCCACCAGACATTTTTATCTAGTAACATAATGGGGTTTTCTTTAAATTTTTCAAATTTTAACATGTATTTAACTATAAAATATTATTCAAATAAAATTTATTTCTAAAAAATGGTTTATTGTAAAAATTATAATCATTTTTAGATTTTTTAAAGAGAACAACACTAAATAAAGAGAAATTCTAT
>JAUXAJ010000231.1 GCA_030620005.1 Promethearchaeota archaeon
ATAAAAGTCTATGTGTAATTTCTTCACATCATAATGCTTGCAAAATTCATGGATTTCAAATTTATAATCCCTAGTTAAGACGGAATTAAAAAATAGATAAAATAAAGTGAGATAAAGTTCCCGATTTTGTTCCATGAGAAAAAAATTTTCGCCAATCTTTGAAATCATGCTAATAATTTGAAAAATAATGGAATCTTCGACGCTAATTTCGTTATAATAATTAATTAGGTCGGTCAATTTTGATATATACAAGTTTATTTCATTAAAGTAAAGTTCCTCAGTTTTATTAGAAGGCTCTTCAGTTAACTTCTCTATTCCCAGTTCAGTAATGAAATATCTTTGCTCTTCAATGTTTTTTGCATCATCCTTATAAATTTTCTTCTCAACATGATTCATCTTTGAATTTAGCTTTAAATATTTAGAAACAGTCGATCTACTTAATCCAGAATGTTCTAGTAAACTCGTGAACCGCTGTGGTCCCAAGTTATTTAATAAATATAATACCCGAATATCATTATTGTCGAGAGTTTTAGCTTCAGAAATGATTTTATTTTTTAATTTTTTAGAGATATTCCAAGTAGACATGTAATATTAGAAAAAATTCATGGATTTATACTTTTTTATTATACTTGGACTAATAATTAAAATTAATATAGTTGATAATAGATTCGGTCTATTTACTAAAAATATAATATTCATGAATGTGAATAATAAATTGTTCATCGAAATATAATAAAATTTAAAAATAAAAAAGATCACTCTTAATAAAAATGTCAATAAATAACCCAAACTTGATAGAGAGATTAAGATCCATTGAAGATAGATTAGAAAGGATAGAAAATCGGCTTTTGTCAATAGAGAACCTACTAAATAGAAGACCTATTGGACCTCCCATCCCACCCTTCCCAGAAAGGCACCCTCCAGGTCCAGGACCAAAACCAGAACCGTTCCGCTTTTAATAAATATTTGAAGCCTTGAATTCTACGTATTATAATGAATAATAATATTAGACTTTAGTATAGCTCATTAAACGAAAATCCTTAATAGAGAATTCAAATTATAAGAATTTAAAGAAATCATGATTTTAATTTGAATAAATTTAAAAAAATGAAATCTATAAGAACAAAGAGGTGTAATAATAACGACAGAATATAGGTTTAGACTCACGGGAGTACCACCAGATCAGGCTATTAAGCTTATTACCGTAGATCCTAACCATAACATAGCAGAAATTAAAAAAAATGTTCAGAAAGAGTACAAATTAAATCCGATACTTGCCATTCAATTTATTTATAAAGGTAAGGTTCTACCTGACACGCTAAAATTCTCCAAAATCGGTATTCACCCTAAAAAGGACGTCATAACCGTAATGGCTACACAAGCGGGTGGATTTTAAGGATAAATGGATTAGAAGAATCTTATTATTTTTCTTTTTATTATTTATATTTATACAAAAAAAAGAACATTTAGTCTCTATTAATAGAATTTTATAGTTATTGAATTAGTTCTTTAATAATTTCTACAATTTTATCAGCTGCTTTTTGAATTGTTTTGGTTAGGAAAGGCTCGAAAAAAGGTAAGTCAATATTTTCATTTAATTCGTCAATGGTTAACTCCCCATCCTTATATAGTTTAAGTTCTACGAATCCTTCAAGGCTTTCAGGAACGAATCCAATCATAAAAACATCTAAACCATGGATTTTTTCAACGATTAAATCAATTACTATGTGAATGGGTATAGTATGGGTAGAAATTGGCACGTATTCGCTTATATCTTCACGTTCCAATATGGCTATAGTTCCAGGAGGTTTATTCAAAGTACAAGTATCAAGAAATATTAAATGAGAGGGGTTAAACTTAATGACTTCCTCAATTCTAGCCATTGGATCCGTACCAGCATTTATAAATAAGTATTTTTCATTGGAATAAGTGAGGAGTTCGCTGATTAAATACGGTCCAACACCATCATCGCCCATTTTTTCTTCGCCGATGCCCATAAAAACGATTTTTTTAGCATCATTCAAACGATTTAAAAGTCTTTCACGCATACCTTTCATGGTTAAGATTAAAAGTGGGGCATGATAAAATAAAATTAGGTTTTATTCTTATATGGAAAAATCTTTTTATAAAGTGTAAAAAGACCACAGGATTTTTTTTAATCACATGTAAGAATAATTTTGCTATTATATAGAATCTTTACATTAGAAGCAAGCATGGTTAAATTCATTAATTAGGAAAGATAATTAAATATTAAGACATGACGGAAAAATCGACAGAAAAAACGGAGAAGACTCAATTTCAAGGAATTCTTGAAGAGAAGAAGGTTTTAATTTCCGATCCAGAAGGAATTAGTGATTTTTATCGCAATTCGTATATAGGAACTCTCGAACAAGATGGAAAGGGTCAGGAAATTTTAATTTTGGACCCAATGGAAGTATTGCTTCTATGTGAACGACGCCGAATATTATTATGGCTTGAGAACGATAAAAGCAAGACCCAATATGATTTTGAAGGTTTGCTTAGTTACTTCACCCAATTTGACGATAGACTTTGGCATAAATACATAATTTACATGGACCTCAGAAAAAGAGGATATATAGTGAGAGCTGGGTATGGTGATGGAATTGATTTTCGAGTGTACAAAAGAGGTGCTGATTTCGAAAAAGAGTCGGCAAAATTTTTAATTTATCCCGTATTTGAAGGGAGTCCTATTGAATTAAGAGACTTAGATAAAATATCTAGGGTCGCCATGAGTTCCCGTAAGGATTTAATTGTCGCTACTGTCGATAGATTGAGCAAGCCTATATATTATTCTGTTAAAAAATTTCAAATTTTAAGAAAAGAAGAGGTCATTGACGAATCGAATGCCAGATAAGTTTGCTTGCGATACTTCAGTAATATTTAACGGGCAAATTCTTGCGTTAATTGAAGATGGAGAGTTAGGAGAGAATCCAGAAATCTACATTTCTAATGTTGTTCTTGCAGAGGTAGAATATCGCACCAATATACAAAAAGAAATAGGGTTTTTCGGTATTAACATATTAAAAGAATTGCGACAGCTTCACAATGAGAAAAAAATTAAATTGCATATAGTGGGAAAACGTCCAACAAGGGAGGAAATAAAAATGGCGCCTTCTGGCGAGTTGGACGCTCTAATCCGAGCAGAGGCGCTAAAAAATAACGCAGTTTTAATTACCGCCGATAAAATTCAAGGAAATATTGGCATTTTCGAAGGTTTAGAAGTATTATTTGCGTGGGAGAAAAATGAAGCCAAAGAATCGAAAGAACTCTCGCTAAAACTGTTAGACTTTTTCGATGATACGACGATGAGCGTTCATCTCAAACGAAATTTGCCACCTCAAGCCAAAAAAGGAAGACCAGGAAACTGGCATTTGGGAAGAATTTCCGAGGAACCTTTAACATCAAAAATAATTGAAAACATTGCGCTTGAAATCATAGAAAATGTAAGAAAAGATGAACGCTCCTTTATAGAAATAGAAAAAGAAGGTGCCGTTGTAGCTCAACTAAGAGAATTTAGAATAGTCATAACCAGACCTCCGTTTTCGAACGATGTTGAAATTACAGCTGTCCGTCCACTTGTTAGTTTATCCTTATCTGATTATTCAATAGACGCTAGGTTACAAAAAAGACTCGAAAAGGCTGAAGGAATTTTGGTTTGTGGGCCCCCAGGAGCAGGAAAATCTACATTTTCGGCAGCGTTAGCTAATTTTTATCTCGATCAAGAAAAAGTTGTCAAAACTCTCGAAAGCGTGAGAGATTTACAGGTAAGACCAGAAATAACGCAATATACAAAACTTGAAGGAAATCTTGAAAACTCAGCAGACATCCTTCTCTTAGTAAGACCTGATTTTACAATATTTGATGAAATTCGCGTTTTTGGAGATTTTAAGATTTTCTCCGACTTTCGCCTTTCAGGAGTAGGGATGGTGGGGGTTGTTCATTCATCTTCTGCTATTGATGCAATTCAAAGATTTATTGGGCGAATAGAACTTGGGGTGCTTCCTTCCATAATTGACACTATTATTTTCATTGAAGACGGTGACATTTCGACAGTTTTGGTTTTAAAAATGACAGTAAAAGTGCCTCATGGCTTTAGAGACAAAGATCTTGCGAGACCCGTTGTTGAAGTTAGAAATTTTAGAAATGGTCAACTCGAATTCGAAATCTATTCATTTGGAAATGATGTAGTGGTGAATAAAATGAGAACTAGAGAGAACAAACAATTTAAATCATATAAACAACAATCAACGAGGGGAAAAATTGCTCTAAGTTTAGATGTAAAAAAAGACAAAATTATTATAAAAGCACCTCCTCAATATGCCAGCCAAAATATTATAATCTTTGCTGATCAGCAACAAATCTTTACTGGGTCTTTTAGCCGAAATAGTGAAATTACACTTTCTTTAAAAAATAACGAGGGAAGACGAATTCTTAAGGAAGTAGATCGAAATAAAGAATTATATGGAAAATTAAAATAAATTATCGCTACTTCTTACTTTTTCCATCAAAAATTAAATAGTATATCATTAATTACATCATAACCTTTTTTTGTTAAAGAATACAATTCCGAAATTGTATTTAATTCTTAAAAAACGCCTGAGCATAGTATGATGTCTTATACCTTGATGATATATGCGGTGATTTTATATTAAATAGTTTAGCTTCTCAAGAATTAGCACATTTAATGAGTCGGGGGTGTAATTTAGAGATAAAACAAAAAGGGGTCAATTTTTAATTGATCATTCATTTGTAAAATTAGCCGAAGGAAGATTAAAGAAGGAATAAATAAAGAAGGAAGGAAAGTTCTAAAAGAAGCCGATCGAAATAAAGAAATATATGGAAAAATAAAGTAAGAGTTATTATCATGTCAACAAAAACAACTAAACGGTCAAATAACAAAAAAGAGAAAAAAAAATCATTTTTTTCTAACATCAAGCTTAAATTGACGAATTATTTCAAGGCCGATATAAACTATGTCCAAATGAGACTTCGCGTAGAAAAAATCACGAGTGAATTTGAGGAAAATATAAAAAAAGATATTGAATCTAAAATCATCCGAGCAGAGATTCGTGAAGCAGTCAAGAATGATGTTGAGACTTTAATAGATATACGCTCACGATCGTGGCATTCTACAACCATGCCGTATCATCCTATGAAAAAAAAGTCTTTTTTAAAATTATTTGATGATACAGACATCATTATTTTGATTGCAAAAGTTAATAATATTGATAGTGGGTTCATCATCTCATATTTTACCGGAAAACACAAAGAATTTGGCGTAATAGCAGGATTAGGTGTCGTTCCAGAACTTCAGCGTCAAGGCTTAGGTAAGATTTTAGGAATGGCTGGTTGGAACTACTTTAAAAATAGAAACGTTAAAGAGCTTAGATGTAAGGTCTACAAGTATAATAAGAAATCTTACCAATTTATAAAAGCGCTTGGTTTTGAAGAATACGAAGAAGATGAAATAACTTGGAAAATCTTTTAAACTCATTTTGAAAAAGGTATTCAAATTTTAAATTTCTAAAGGAGGTAATGGTGGTATGTGCTCATCCTTCCATTCCTCAATTATTGGATGATCCCCCCACTCTGAAGGAATTTTTGAATAATTACCAAATTTTTCAAGATCTCTTTCAAAAGCTTTAATATTTAATTAAAAATTAAGGAACATGAATCTAATAGAATATTAAAGAAAAGAATAAATGAAAAATTAGTTTTATTTCGGGTTCCACTTCCCAATTTCCATTAAATATTTACCTAGATTTGTTTTTTTAAAGCACTCTTCACAATGTTCAACGTATTTTATGACTTTTTCAGAACCATTTTCTTTTAAGCGTATCTCATGAGTAATAATTCGAGGAACAGTTCTATTGCAACATTCTACTTTATATTCTTTTTCTTCTGACATTTTAATATGATAGTATTTTATTCAAATATCTATATAATAATTTGATAGCTCTTACTTAAAATCAATTTTCTTAAATTTTTATAATCATTATGTTATTCTCTATTTTGTACGGTTGACACGAAAAATAATAAATTTAGGATTAGACAAACATTGTTCTTTAGACATTTCAAGATCAGAGAAAACAATTCATGAGAAATTTATAATTTTTCTTTTATATTAACTGCTTCCATCATTTCTTTCACTTTTTCTACTATTGGAGGAAAGACATCAGCAATTAAGTTTGAAAATCTCAAGTCCGCCACTCCGTCATAGGGCGTTTCCCCTTTATTTAAAATTATTAATTTAGCACCGTTATTTTTCGCTATTCCAGGCATGTTTGCTGCTGGAGTGACGACTAAAGACGAGCCAATGACAAAAAAGACATCAGAATTTTGGGATCTCTTCATTGATTCGTATAATTCATCCTCTGGCATTGAATCTCCAAAATTAACAATGCTAGAAATAATTCTTCCGCCACAATCAGGACAATTTGGTTGACCTTTTCGAACTCGACTCGTCCTGTAACCCCTCCCCCATTTTTTCTTGTCCCATCCAGCATCTTCAAAAGTCATCTTTTTTCCGCAATTCAAGCATTTCATGAAATAATGATTCCCATGCAGCTCTGCAAGTCTCTCGAATGGGATGCCAGATTTTGCATGGAGCCCATCAACATTTTGAGAGATTAAGTAATCCAATTTGCCCATTTCTAATAATTCTACAATCAAATAATGCCCCATATTAGGCTTTACTTGATTCCAGGGAACTTTTTGAGGTAAAGGTGGTAAGCCCTTATCTCGTCTCGTCCACACTCCATCTGGACCTTTAAAATCATACAATCCACTATCGGTGGAGATTCCAGCACCAGTGAATATTACAAGTTTTTTAGATTCTGCAATCCATTTTGCAGCTAAATTGATCTTCTCTTCTAATTCCATATTAAAAATAAAGATGTTAAATAAATATAAAGATAATGAAAAAAAAAGGCAAGGACTAAATTCGGTGAATTATATATCATTTAGAATGGTTCTCTAATTTTTTTAAATCATCCATGAAAGCAATTAAATTATCTTCAAGATCATAAAACCTAAGCATGTCCCATGGTTCTTCTATATCAACCAAGCGTTTAATATTATGAGAATCGCATCCTATAGCTACTGGTATGCGATGTTCTCTTAACTTCTCAAAAAATAGCTCGTTTCGGCGAGAATAATATTCGGGATATCTAGAATTGAATTCAAAATAAATGTCATATTTTTTAAGAAATTGGATTAAAATATCAAGACTTCCGTGAATGAAATTAGAGGGATCAAAGTGAGCTAAACCTAAAATGGGAAAATATTCGTCTGAAGCTTTTTTTTTCCAGTTTTTAATGATGCTTGTAATAAATGCAATGCTTTCAGGACACTCTAAATACTCAAATAAAATTATATCGAATTCCTTGGCGTTTACATACTTTTGTATGAAATTCTTTGAACTCTCAAGATCGATTTCGATACCTCTGTAGAGTCTTAATTTTTTATTTTTAGAAGATCTTAGAAATTCTTGACAATCTCTAATTTCTTGTAAATACCTTGAGATTTTATCGCTATTATTTAAAGTAGGTATGACGCCTGCTTTCCATGAATTTGAGAAGTGATCAGTAATAGCAATGTGATCTAATCCTAGTTTGATTGATTTTAATACTATTTTAATTATGCTATTCTTCCCATCGCTAAAATTTGAATGAACATGAAGATTTATTTTTGGTATATCCATCTTTTCATGAAAAATAATTAAAAAATAATTTAGAGTTAAATTAGGAAAGTTGCGATATTTATTAAAAGTTGAATATGTTAAAAATGTTGAAATAGAAGAAATATTCCCACAAAAGCAGTATAAATCCGAGACAGAAACAAGCTATCAAATATAGTAGTCGATTTTTAAATTTCTTCTTGAGATCTGGCGTCTTAAAATTTAGTTTAAAAGCCTCAATTATATTATTTATCGATTGTCTCATGATAATTTTATTTTTAGGTTTACTTTGGATGATGAAATTTTTAAATTGCAAAACATCAGATTTAATGAAAAGAAAGTTATCAGGAACAACGATTTGAATAAACACGAGAAGCATGATAATGACGCCAGAAATAGTCATGAATATTGCGTTATCTAATATATACACGATATTTCTCTCGTTAATAACCATCCAGCTCTGAATTATCTTAAAAGGGATGAATAAAAATATTATACCCGAGCAAGCCGCCCAGAACACCTCAAAATCGTAATGCAAGTATTTTTCTTCTCTTTTTGAACATTCTTTAAGAAAAAAATATCGTTGGTAATATTTTGATTGGATGCTATATCGAATCTCGTTTTTATTGTCACTATCAAGCGGAATGGGGAGTTTTCTTATTTCTTTTGAAAGTAAATAGGCGCCCATTATTAAGAGAACGTGACAAATCACGGTTTGAAACATGGCTAAAGTAGTCATGAAACTCACCACATTAAATATACCATACATCAAGAAGAAGAAAACTAAAAAAATGTTTCGCCTTGAGATGTTTTCGATAGGGTCGAT
>JAUXAJ010000020.1 GCA_030620005.1 Promethearchaeota archaeon
GCGACACACGATAGAGATGTAAATGCTTCACTTAATCTGAGAAAAGAAGGAATGAAAATCTTAAAAGAAGAAAAACTTATCACGATCATTAGCAATAATGGTAACACTACCGTTGGGATGACGGGAGGTCACGCCTTTGGAGATAATGTAAGACCTAAAGAGATTCTCGCGAATATCTTTCGGCAGTTGTCGATGAATGAGGAAACGATCTCCTAGAGGAAGGAATCTCCTTCCTTTAGGAAGGAGTAGTTCAAAACTTTCACGCATCTTCTAATTTGATAATGTTACTCAAGTGTTCTCGTGCTTTATCCCTCTTTTCGTCATCCAGCTTGCATTCCATGTTTGAAATTTTCCAAAATCTATATTCATGGTTTAGAAATGCTGGACATTCCACCCTAATTCCAACTGGGCATTTAGTTATTTGCCAGCATTGAAATTTTTTATCGTAGAATTTGTGGAACTTGTTAGGCAATTTTTTGAAGTCGAAATTGGTTTTTTTAAGGAATTTTTTTAAGGAATTCGAATTGTACGTGTTATAAAATAAAACTTTCTTCGATTTGTTCTCTTCCTTCTTAAAAAAGTCCCGGACAGCCGCTAGAGTCTTTCCCGTGTATGTAGTCTCGAACTTAAAACCTTTTTCATTGCCCTCTAATTCATTAATCATGTCCACTGATTCTTGGCTTTTAATTGTTTTTACACCATATTCTGAGCCTAAAAAGCCTTTAATCAAGGAAAAATCGGTTTCTACTACTTTTACATTTGGGATGGATTTATCGCGTTTACGCAAGTATTTAATGGCTTTATTTGCAATTTTAATGAGGGCTTTAGGATTAACAACGAGATCTAAAGAAACACTTACAAGGTAAACTTTAGTTTTTAAACCTAATATTTTACAACCTGCAGTCAAGCCAGCAGCCGTTCCCGTAGAACCTGCTGCGACAAAAATCACATCGGGTTCTGGAATTTGACCGTCATCTATTTGATCTTTCAACTCAAACATTGCATTAATGAAACCGACAGAGCCTAAAGAGCTCCCTATACCGAAGAGTGGGCTACCCCCAAAAGACATGACGTAATATTTTGGATGAAAAAGCCTGAAAAGTAATGCTTTTAAAAGAATGATTTCAAAACTCTTGCTAAAACTGAGTTTAGCACCAAAATAATCGTATAACAATAAAGAGCGTTGGACGTGCCAAGTTAAAGGCTGATCTCCGAGAAATAATTTACATTTTAGACCTAAATTCTTCGTAATGATAGCGCACGCTAATCCGTGGTTGGTACCAATTCCACCCATGGTAATCATACCCTTTTTCTTTTTCTTCATTGCTTTTCCAAAAATGAACTCAAACTTCCGAAGTTTATTACCACCGTAAACATCATGATTTTTATCATCTCTTTTAATGAAAAGCCTACCTTCGCTAGATAAGTTAAATTCTTTCTCTACTGTTGTTAATCGATCGATGGGAGTCGGAATACCGGTAAGTAAAGGAATCCAAGGAACTTTTTTCTTAAGGTTAGGATATTTTTTAAATAATAATGGTTCGGTCCTTTCCATTATTAAAATAATATACAACTAATAAAAAAATTTTAGAAAAGATTGTAATACATTAGTATTATTTAATTTAATCAATCGCGTACTAATTAATTGTGTCACGTGATACCAACTTCTATTTCGATCATTCGGGTGATCCCTATGTCAAAAAAGGTTTCAAATCCATTTATATAATATCTAATCAAATTTCTAACTTGTAATTCTTCAAGTGAATCCCTTTTGAACTCTAATCCATCGAGCATGGAATTTAATTCAATTAAATTATCTTGAAATTGAGAAATTGAATTCAAATTGATATTCTCGTATTGTTTTATGATATTTATTAAAAATTTTGGAATTCGAGCTAAAATGTCGGAATATTTTTTGATTAAATCCTTTAAAAAATCTGAATCTGAGACACGAAGTAAAACAAATGCTTGCAACGATTCGTTGATAAATTCCTTTATTTTTAGCAAGACCACGCGATCGCCCAAGAATCTTATTATCGGAAGGTTACGATAATTCTTAGCGCTTTTTGATATAGGATATTCGGAGAGCCCCGTTATTAATATTCTCGTTCCTAAAGTGTATTTCCTTTCAATTTCCGCTAATAATAGGTCATTATTCTCCTTTAAAGTATCATCAATGAATCTTTTAATTATTGTGTTAAAAACATTAACAAGATCAGTTAACACATTTTGGACCGTTGTTTTTTTTGTATCTAATAAGAAATTGATTACAAATTCTTTTTCCATTTCCAAAGTCTTGAAATCTAATCCAATGATTTCCCTTCTTAATTCTATGAGCAATTCATACAATGCATCGTAATTATCACCGTTATACTTGAGAGTTATCTCTTCGATATTTAATTTAAATGCTGAGATTAAAGCTTTTTTAATTAGTTTCATAGGCCACTCATTTCCATCAATTCTGAAAACAAACTTTTGCTCATCCTCTAAATGGAGCCTGATCATTAGCGTTTTATCGTCAATTGGATAAAGGGAAACTTCGGATTTCTCTTCCAGTTTTGCAGCGTTAGTCCATTCTTGAGGGAATGTTATAGCTCTCGAATTTCCTAATTTTATTACGCTTCGAATATATTTTTCTTTATACGATTTCATTTCTCTCATTATTATTATATAAAATGTATAATGTATTATATTTTATTGTGTGATTATATATAATCAATAATATATTATATTTTTTTACATTTGATATATTTATATATATTTTGAAAAGGAATTCACGATCAGAAAAATTCTGATTAATTAATTTTATTTTATATCGGATTTATTTTAAATTTGGGAATAAGAAGAAACTAGTTCTAAAAAATAAATTCAAAGTAGTAAACTTGAAATGATTAACGAATCCTTAATAAAAGAAATTATTAAAAATCCTAAGAAAGTTGAAAATTTAAAGTATGATCAGATTTTATCTATTTTTGAAACCGTAAAAGAAATCTTGATCGACGAGAATTTCTTGTTAGAGTTCGATATTGAAGACATTAACGAAGAAATTTACGTGATTGGTGATATTCATGGAAATTTAAAATCGTTGCTAAAATTTATAGAATTAATAAATCAAAACAACCCAAAATACGTAGTATTTTTAGGAGATATCGTAGATAGAGGCCCGAGACAATTAGAATGCTTAGTTATTGTATTGTCACTAAAAATCCTTTACTCTAATAAATATTTCATTTTAAAAGGAAATCACGAAACTTTAGAAATGAACGAATATTACGGTTTTTTTCAAGATTTCACGCAAAGATTTAACGATCCGAATAAATTTAAAGCGATACTAGACGTCTATAATGCACTTCCTATTTCCGCGCTGGTAAACAACTCGATCCTCTTAATGCACGGTGGTATTCCAAGAGATATTGATATACTCGAAAAAATTAGGGGTTTAAAGACTAAAAACATTATTTCTGTTTTCAAATCTATAACCCACGGTATAGTAGAGATCATGTGGAACGACCCAAAATCGGGATTAAAAGGATTTTCCGAAAGTTTTAGGGGTCCAGGGATTTATTTCTTCGGAGAAGATGTTTTTGAGAAATTTATGGAAGCTAATAAGCTTAAATATCTTGTTAGAGCGCACGAATGCTTTCCTGAAGGGTATAGATGGTTTTTTAACAATAGATTATTATCAATTTTTTCTTCTGCAAATTATCGGGGGGATTTTTTTCCTAGTCCCGCATCTTTCGCAGTAATTAAAAACAACAAAGTAATTCCAAAAATTTTATAGTAATGACTGGACTAATTCGAGGAATTCTTCCGCGATTTCTCCATAATTGCTACCGTCTTACTCTACAAGGATTTTATCTCGACACGGAACAATGTTCAAAATAAATAATATCTATAATCAAGCAAAATTCATTGGATTCAATATTTTTATCATCATTCATTCTTTAGAATGAACGCTCCTTATTTCGGTAAAGTCCAATTTGCAAGTAGTAATTTTACCAAATGGGTAACTCCTCAAATTCCTTCGGAGGCATCAGGCTTTATAAAGAGGAGATTGTTACCTCTAATAAATATCTCGTTGTATCTTGCTACGGGTGAACCATCTATGAGTTCTAACGCTTCTTCTAAAATCATGTTCATATATGCGTCGATTTCTTTTAATAAACCTTTATATTCGGTTCCATCCTTTAATCTAAGCAAAATTTGAGAATTTTGAGCATTTTGTAGGATTTGAAGAGGATTTTTTGATCTCTGTTGAGTATTATTTCTTGACATTCTTTTATACCTTTAAAAAAAATACATTTAATATAATTATTCTAAGAATAATTTAAAGAAAATGTTTTTTAAATTAAAACCTTATTAAATTTATCGTGGTCATTATTAATTCTGACGAGAAAAAAGAGATTGAAAACAGATATAATTCGATTTCCGATAAGAAGAAAGAGATAATTAAAAAATATGACAGCACTTCACATTTTTACGATAAGAGATACTTAAAAATCCAATGTGAAAAATTTGACATTATTTTAAACGATTATAATTTATCAAAAAAAATTATTTTAGACGCTGGCTGCGGAACGGGGCTTTTGTTGAAACACATGCTAAACTCTTGTAACTCTACACGTAGAACACGCTTTTATTATATAGGAACAGACATCTCTTGGAACATGTTAATGGAATTTAGATTAAAAATGAAAAACAATGATAAAGCTTCATATAATCTTATTTTATCAGATTTAGAGAATCTACCGCTTAGAGACCAAACTTTTCACTCGATATTTTCTCTTACATCTTTGCAAAACCTACCAAATATTAATGATGGAATTAAGGAGTTGTTCAGAGTTTTAAAAAACAATGCTGTTATTAACTTATCCATATTAAAGAAGAACCTGAAACTAGATGATCTAATAAATGTAATCAAGCCACTACTTAAAAATTTAAAAGTAATTAGTGAAAATTCTATTGAAGATGTATTTATTCAAGGAGTAGCTAAAAAAAGTTAGTCATGATATTCGCATTACGATATATTTGTTTTATTCTTAATTTATGTTAAAGATATTGAATCTCTTTTTAATTTTTTAAAAATAAGCACGGCTTTTTAACTTTCAAATTAAAAAAAGAAAAAATATAATTTATTTAACGAACGGCGAATTATCTCATAGATATGAACCGGCTTCACTATAAATGTCGTTAAATGATTCTTTTAAAGAATCGCTTTCTTCATTAAAATTAAATTCGGACAAAGAATACATTTTAAACTTCCTTATTTCGATGTAAAATGTTATAGTAATTTTTTACAAACAATATTTAAAAAGTCCAATATATATTTTTTATAAAAAAAAGTTCAAGAGAATTTTTAAAGGTTAAATTTCATGAAAAGACGCTAATATCTCTTCAATATCGCTTTCAATATTATATTTTTTTCTAAAATAAGTGCAAATATTCTTAATATCTCTTTCTAAGAGCGAATCTGAGTTAGGATGGTTGCTTGAAACCCATTGTAACCAATCAATTATTAAGATATTTCCCTCCTCATCCACCACGATGTTGAATTCTCCTAAATCTCCGTGAATCATCTGCGCTTCTTGAAAAATAATTCTCATCTGATTCATAATTTCGTTAAATATAGTAAGGGGATCGTCAATATACTTATAATATACCAATTCTTTTCCTCGCAAATATTCCATAACCACCATGTGCCTGTTATAACCTATTGGTTTAGGCGTGTCTAATTTTAATTCATGTATTCGTTCTAAAGCTTCGTATTCTTTTTTAGCAGCAAGTCTGTTTACATATAACCAAGAAATATGTTTCCTATCACCTATTAAATTTCTGAGAAGCCTTATATTTTTGAAGCTCGTCCTTCCCATTCGGTAGACCTTGAGAGCGTAAATATTCTCATCATCATCCCTGCAACTATATACATCAGATTCTTTACCTTTTCCTATAGGAGGTCCCAATTCACTTATAACATTTTTCTCTACTAAGGCGTGTAAAGCAAGTAAATCGTACCCTATAGAATTCAATGTATAACTAATCTCGTATTCTGCTGAATTTCTTATTATTAAATCAAATTTATGAACTTTTTTTAACCTAAACAAGGTTTCTTCCATTTTATATCGTGAATAGAACTTAATATTGCTAACCTTGACATATTCACTTCTTTTCATGCCCAATTCTATTGCCATTAACATCCTTAAATCTTCTTTATCTAGTTGCGTTAAAATTTTTGTTGCTTTCACAATAATATTATGGATAAAAAAAATATAAGTATTTAATGAATCAGACAATTTTAATGAGATCTTTGAAAATCATCCACAATTTAGATTTTACTCTTTTTTTCTAGCTAGCTCATTTTCTTTAGCTTTTTTCTTCTCTTCCTTTATTTTGGCTTTTTCTTCTCTCTTCTTAGCTCGCTCTTCTTTTTTCAGGGCTTGTTCTTTCTCTTTAATCTTTTTCTGTCCTTCCTTTAATTTAGCCTTTTCTTCTTTTTTCTTTGTTTTCTCTTTCTCCTCTTGTCTTTTTTGCTCGTTCTTTGCCATCTCTCTCGCTTCCTTTGCCTTATCTCTTGCTAGTTTTGCCTTATCTATTGCTTTACTTGTCTTTTCTCTCGCTTGGTTTATTTTTTCTTCATTTTTTCGCAATTTTTCAGCTTCCTTTAATTCCGCGTCTTTCTTCTTCAAATCTTTCTTAATACCTAAGAAAATATACTCTTTGTAAGATTTATAAAAAGAAACTAATTTTAACACGTTAGGAATTAAAAATGTTAACGCTGCTATGAGCAAGGCTATTAAAAACAGTAATAAATCAATTAATGAAATGAGATATAATGTAGAAGTGTGACCCTTTTGAAATAAAAATAAGAATATTCCTTGATTTAAATATAAAAATATGCCAGCACTTAAAATTATCCCAATTAGCGAATACACGATTATTGGATAATCTAATTCAACAATTCCAACCCCAATAATGATGATATGAAGAATTAAAGTAATGAACATTAATACTCTTGGAATTCCTAACCATAATTCGTAAATATTTGCACTCACTTCAAAATTTCCCTCAGTTAACGGCCATAGAAAGAAACAACTAATAATTAATAGCGATATTGCAGGTAATAAGATCGCTGTTAAAGATGAGTAAAAATACAGGCGTATTGAAAATAATCTATTTAATTTTTGAATTTTTTCTTTTTCGTATTTTTTTACGGTCTCTAACATGGCATCTAGTCGTAATTTAATTTTATTTGGAATTTCTTGTTCGAGTAATATTAATTGAATTGTATCGTCTGGGTAATTGCCCATTAACTCTGTTATTAATTCAAAACCATTTTGAAACCTTTCTTGAGAGCTTTTTGGACCTCTCCACAAATAAATAATTTTCTCATCCTCGTCCAGTAAGGCACACAAGTCGTGAAGAAGAAGAACTTGATCTTCTTCAAGCCAGTTCTTCTTGTCTTCTTTAAATATAAATGTTCTTAACAAGATTAATCAACAATTTTGAAATAAAATTATAATTAATAATAATTTTGAGTATTGAATATATGAAGAAATTAAAATTAAAATATTTAGTTTATTATACTTCTAATCTTTGTTTTATTTCGTTCCAAAGATTGTTTATGTAATTTTTATGTTGTTCTATCCCTTTTTGATCGATATCCTTAAACCTCTTTTGAGCGTAAAAGTATTCTTGTATGGGCTTGCGCTTAGAAGGATCCAAATATCTCTTGCTGTCTTTTGATATCGTGAACTTTCCATCTACAACTTCGTATAAAGGCCAAAATCCTGTCTGAACTGCTAGTCTTCCGATTTTTATGGTATCCTTGGGATCGTAGCCCCATCCTGGGGGACAAGCAGATAAAATGTGTATGTATCTTGATCCTTTTATGTCTCGTGCTCGCTGAAATTTTTCATACAAGTCTAAAGGATAGGAAGAACATGCAGTTGCGACGTAGGGGATTCCATGAGCTTCTAATATTTTAGGCATATTTTTCTTTGGTCGTATTTTTCCACCAGGAGTGGTCGCTGTAAAAGCTCCTTGAGGAGTTGATCCGCTCCTTTGAACTCCCGTATTCATGTAAGCCTCGTTATCGTAGCAAGCATAAATAAAGTTAGTACCTCTTTCAACCGCTCCGCTAAGTGCTTGGATACCAATATCAGCGGTACCACCATCACCAGCAAATGCTACAACGCAAATCTCGTCTCCCAATCCTTTTTCCTCCAATGACGCAACTATACCCGAGGCAGACGCACCCGTGGTCGCAAATGGCGTGTGAAGTACGGAGACTTTTGTGGTGCAAAAACCTTGCATCCCGTGAAGAACGGTAAGACAAGAAGCGGGCACAGTCACTATTGTTTTTGGACCAAGAGCTTTAAGAGCAAACCGATATATTAACGCCATTGCACAACCAGCACACATTCGCGTACCTGGATATATAAATTCTTCTTCTCTAACTTCCATGATGTTTACCATTTTCTAAACTCCTTTACTCTAAAAAATCTAATTCGTCTAATTTCAAACCTAAAAACTCCGTTTTATAAATAATTTCTCCTTTCTTGGACTGTTCCATGGCTCTTTGAACTCCTTCTACAATATGTTCACTTTTAACATCTCTTCCACCTAATCCTACAATAAATCCCTTGATGAAAGGACAATCTCTTAAGCCGTAGAGCGTAGCTTTCAATTCATAAGCTAATACACCTTCATAACCATATCCAATATCCCTATCAAAAACTACTACGATTTTCTTACCTTGAAAAAACTCCCTTAAATAATCAATAGGGAAAGGTCTAAACAATCTTAAACTAACTAATCCTATTTTTAACCCTTTATCTCGTAGTTTTCCTATTACAGTTCTCGCCTGAGAAGAAACTGAGCCCATAGCGAAAATAATCGTGTCTGCGTCCTCTGTTTTGTACGTTTTAAATAATCCGTTCCCATAAGATCTGCCAAATCTTCTTGCAAACTCGTCGTGTACTTCCATTATTACATCAATCGAATTTTCTAATGCTTTTTGTAAAGAATATCTAAATTCATAATAGCCCGGAGCCGTGCCTTCTTCTCTTTTTATAACATCAGGAGTTGTAACTGGTCCTACTCCCTTAATTTGAGACATGTCTGATAGATTCAAATGATGGTTTAATGGAGGTAAGAATGCGTCAATATCTTCCTGTCTTTCTAATTCCAGAGGCATCATTGTATGGGATAATATATATCCATCATAAGCAACGATTGATGGCACATAAACCCTCGGATCTTCTGATATTTTAAACGCTTGGATAGTGCTATCGTATATCTCTTGATTATCTTCGCACATAAATTGAATCCAGCCAACATCTCTCGCTGCAATGAAGTCTGAATGGTCGTCCCATACTGACCAGGGAGCTCCACAGCTTCTAGTAGCTAAGTTTATTATTATGGGTAATCTGGTTCCCGAAGCCCACGGTAAAAGCTCATACATCAACATGAGACCGTGTGCAGAAGTCGCTGTACCCACTCTTGAGCCCGTAGCTGAAGCCGCACAACAAGCCGCTGCGGCAGAATGCTCGGATTCGACTAACAATAATTTTGCTTTTAATTTCCCATCACGAATGAATTCAGATATTTTTTCTACAACGGGGCTTTGAGGCGTTATTGGATAAGCAGAAATGACACCTACCCTTGCTTGTTTAAGAGCGTGAGCAGCCGCGTGATTCCCTGTTAAAATCTTTATTTTTTTCTTTTTATCTGCTATTCCAGTTTGGGTCATTCAGATTTCACCTCTTCCATAGTTATGGCTTTTACTGGGCATTCCTCCACGCAAATACCACACCCTTTACAATAATCTAAATCTATTTCTGGAGGAATTGTTCTCGTTACAACGGCTTCTGGACAATAGAGCCAACAATTAAAGCAAGAAGCTTTTCCAGATTTAGCGGGGATACATTTTTCTAAATCAATCACGGGTTTTACTTTGCTCCACGTCCCTGTTTTTCCAGCCTCTCCTTTTACTGGTTTCTGAACCGAAGCTAATATCTTTTGATAATCTTTTTTTAAATCAGTCATGATAGTATCAAAATTAGACTATTTTTATATTAAAAGAATTAATAAATCGTGAAATAAAATTCTTCCCATTTAAAATAATAAGCACTTTTACAAATATTTAAACCAAATTTAAACCGTCTTCGCTAACTTGAATCCTTCTTCTATTAGTTCAATATTTTTTTTTGCTAATTCATTACTCATCCTGTTTTGAACAACTATATTTAAGTTATCTAAACTAAGTTCACTTAAAGATCTAGAAAGCAAACCTAATATAGGAGTATTAACAATGGGGGATCCATCAATGATTAACCCTCTCTCTAAAGCTAATTTATTTATATCTGCAACTATGATATTAAGGCTTTCGGGTAGACCGAATTTTTCTACAAAAAAAATTGGTTCTTTTTCAGAATTAATTATTAAAATTCCATCTTTTTCTATTGAACTTGTCATAGATTGATTCAAAACGGTGTCATCTAAAACAATGACAATATTAGGGTGTTCAATTTCAGACCGGTCCCAAATTTTTTCTTTTCTTGAGAGTTTTGCATAAGCTTGCACCGGTGCACCTCTTCTTTCTGCACCAAAGGAAGGATATGCGTGAACATCCACAAAATTTCCGCTTAAATATGCCGCTTCTGCGATTATTTCACATGCGGTTACTGCTCCCATTCCACCACGACCAAGAATTACGAGATTTATGATCTCCCATTCATCATTATTTACAGTCATCAAGAAGAACCTAATTTATTTTTTATATTATTAAATAAAAATTTGAAAAACCATTTTTTAATATGAAATACATTTAAAAATTAAAAATTTTCCCTAATAATACTCAATAGAAGGAATCTTTTTAATATGATGAATAAATTTATTTCTTTAAAGCAAAGTAATCACAATGATAAAAGAATTGATACTATGTATTAATTTGAAAGCGTGTAATTTACCCATAAATAAAGTATTTGAGTGTAAATAAATGAAACATGAAACTGGCTATTTTGAAGGAAGAGAAACGAGAAAACTATTTTATCAAATTTGGAAACCAGATTCTGGAGATATTGAAGCATTCGTGGTTGCAATTCACGATTTGGCGGGTCATTCTGATAGAATGAGGGTTCCAGCAGAAAGCTTTACCGAAAAAGGATTCGCATTATTTTCATTTGACTTGAGGGGGCATTGGAGAAATATCGGTGATTTTCCAGGTCATATTGATAGCATTGATCACGTCGAAAAAGACATCGTTCTATTCATGGATGTTGTAAGGAGAGACGCTGGAGATAAGAAAATATTTTTACTGGGGCAGTCGTTTGGAGGGTTAATTTGCTTGATTCACGCTATTAGACACCCTGACCTTCCTGGCGTCATTATACTAAGCCCATTACTCGGATTATCCGAGAAAATGAGTTTTGGAAAGAAAATGACAAAAAAAATTACAGCAAAATTTTCTCCCGAAAAAATGGTTCAATTCGTCATCGATCAAAAAGATTTAACTAGCGATTTAAAGATTTTAAGAGGATTCATTGCCGATAAAAACAAACTAGAAGGTATTTCAGCTAAAACCTTTGTCGAACTACACAAATCAGCAAGGTGGGTGATGGAGAACGCTCCAAAATTGATGTGTCCCATAATTGTGTGTCAAGCTGGTAAGGAAAGAATAAGCGATAAGGAAAAAACAAAAAAGTTTTTTGAGGAAATTGAAAGCCTGGATAAAACTTACGTGGAATACGATGGATTTTTACACGAATTACTAAACGAAAAAAAGCGCGCTACGGTGTTTCAAGACATTTTTATCTTTATTCAGAAACATCTATAAAAAAAATTGAAAAAAGAACTATAATTGAATGTAAAAGAACTATTTTAAGGGTATTTTTCATGTAGATCCTTACAAAATTCACCTAACTCTTTTATCGACATCTTCCCTTCATCCGAAACCTTGCCACATTCATCCTCTAAATCATAGCATGATTTAATATAGGCTTTATTCATGATAGTTAGCATGGTCTTTGTGAAGAATATAAAGTCTGGTTTATATTTGCCTATTTTTTTCGCTAACGAGAGAGTTTCAGTTTCAAGTTGGTCTAATGGAAAAACTCGAGTTGGAAAATTAATGTTATTTAGGTCTTCCACTCCGATTTTATCTGCAGTAAACAGCAATTTTTTGGCATAACTTATTCCGAAAGCCAATAATGGGAGAAGTGTTGCTCCTGTCTGCGGAAATGCTGAGATTTCCAGCTCTGGTAGCCTTATATACAACTCTTCTTTTGGTCTATCTGCAAAAATCCTCAAATCAGAGGCTAAAATCATCAATACTCCAAAACCAACAGCAACTCCTTGAACTTGCGTGATTATGGGTTTTTTCATGAGGACCATTGTTTGAATGACCTTTCTACCCCATTCCTTTATTTTAGTCACATTTTCGGGATTACCGAGAACTTCCTTAAGGTCATACCCTGCGCAGAAGAATCTTTGTTCCGTACTTTTTATTATGATACATTTAACTTTCTCATCCTCATCTGCTTCATTCAATTTTTCAAACATTGTCTTTAACATATCGATAGTGAATGCGTGCGCCTTGTCTGGTCTATTTATGGTAATCGTAGCGATGCGTCCTTTAACCTCGTACAAAACGATATCTTGTTCACTCATATTTTACTAAACTTAGAATCCAATTTAAAATATTTTAATTTCGTTGTCTTGAAAAGAAGGTTAATTAACTTGAAAAATTAAAAATTTTTAAAGCAAAAATGGTTTTTCAGCGTTTTGCTTCGATTGTAACACGTTTTCTTGAAGACTTTTTATTATCAAATTCTTGGCAGATTGTGACAGTCCATACATTAAAATTTTAGAAGAATTTTGCTTGAATAGTTCAGGTAGTGATTGATAAAAAGAATGGAAAAAATTAACGATTTCTTGAAATTTTTCCTTAGCTCCCGACATTATACTTGATTTGTAATGAAATGCTTTATATATATCAGGAATGCTTTTAATTTCTTTCACAAAATATTCCATTATCTCTTTAAATGAACTTAAATTGTATTCTTCATCAAAACACACGAGAGATAACATCATTAATTCCGTTTTCCCCCTTGCCAAGGGGCTCCAGATTTCAAAAAAAAGATTTGCAGTTTTTATCGAGCCATATTCGTGAACGAAGAAACTCACTTCATTAAGGTCCATTAGAGCAAGAATATGATTTAAATACATGGAATTTCTTAATTCTGGCGGTGTTAAAAAAACTCTAGGGCCTATCTGACTATCAAAATAAGATAAAACTGGAAAAATCATTTTTTAAATCAACTCTAAATTAATTAAATACGACCGGGATAAATGTCCTTATGATACTTGGATATTACGAGCTTCGTTCAATTTTTTCCCATGAAAGCGGCTTCAACAAAGGCAAAGTTAAACTATAAATATAATTTCAAACAAATATTTTTATTAAAATTTAAAATAAAATTAGTGATTTTTCCTGTCAAAATCTAACAAGAAAATTTCAAAAATATTAGTAATATTCGTCATATCGTTCTTGATTTGTAGTGTGAGTGCTCCATTTCTAATATCTGCCTCAAGAGGTCAAACAACGACTACAAATAAAAAGAGAGTTTTAGTTATTAGCAATGGAAACCACGAAGGATTTCTTCAAAACTTGGAAATAGACAAGGAAAGTTTTGAGTTTACGATCAAGTTAGACTCGCAATCCATGGCTAATATTTACGGATACGACATCGTGGTGTTATACGATCCGCTCTTAAGCACTTCTCAGAAAGTACTAATTAAAAATTATGTAAATAATGGTGGTTCGGCTATTATCTTAATGGGACAAAACCTGCACGATAATCCAAGCATTTTATTAGATTTACAGATTATTAATGGAGCTAATTTTAAAAAAAACGACGAAATAATGTTATTAGTTGTTGCTGACGAGGCTAATTCAATTAGCCAAAACATTGACTGGAATTCAGCACCTCACATGAAAGAAGAAAGCATGACTGTAATTCCAATTCAGAGTCTTAGCAGTTCTGCCAACCGTATCGTAGACGCTTATCCTACCTCAAGAAATTTAGAAATTGAACAATACAGTCGGCCAATCTTAGTGGAAATGGTTGTGGGAAGGGGAAACGTCCTTTTATTCACATGATGGTTGGACGACGGCTCGAATAAAGACTTCAAGTTGTGGCCCTATTTCAATTACCTATTATACACCATGACGCTTGAAAGCGTGAACGAGACATGTGATACTTACCCGGCTTGGCCATACTCGCCTGTCCCACATTTAGCAGAGCAAATAATAATATTTATCTTTGTAGTCTTTTTAGCTGCTCTTGCCTATTCAATGTACAAGGTTCAAAAAAAAAAATCATCGACGGCAATGGACCAAACAACAATAGAATTGATTAAACGAGAGGTCGAAGAAGAAGAGCGCGAGCGATTAGAAGAAGCTAAAGAACTTCAAAAAAAAGTGGATGAAGGAGTGGACTTATCAGACGACTGGGAAGTAATAGGAATTCATCGTCAATTAGGAGGTTTCCTTTACACATTATTCATTTCACTCTTCTTAATACTCCCCCAACTAATTATATCTAGCTTTATATTGCCCCAAATCATTCAACCCTACCCTCAGGCTGCTGGAATGTACAATTTTGCGTTTAATTTGTTTGCAATCGCTTGGCTCGTGTTTGATATGGGGACTTCCTTTGCGTTAGCGAAATATTTTGCTCAATACAGGGTAAAAGATCCAGAAAAAGCCATCCATTACATACAAATCTTTGTATGGTGGCAACTCTTTACGGGACTGGTACAAATCACAATTTTCGCTTTTATTGGTTCTCTGGTCTTTCCATATACAGGTTTAGCACACATGAGCTGGGTCTTCATAACATATTCTTTGATACAATACCCAGGATTCTTTTTGGTATTCATGTACACCTTCCAAGGAATGCAAAAAGCCGATAAATATTTGATTGCTTACGTTTGTTTTGAGGCAGTGTTTTTGCTTATTGGACAAATTGTATTCTGTGCAATAGGGCGTATGATAGGCGCCGCATTCCCAGTTATTGGTGAAGCCTTAGGAGCCGGAATTGGATATTCTATAGCACGTCTCTTTGACCATTGGATCTCATTTTTCTACACAATGAGAATGTTTAAAAAAATGGGTTACTCTACAAAGACTGTATTTCGCATTGATTTCACAAAAGAAGAATTTAAAGAAGCCATGTCATACGGTTGGAAAATGGCGTTTGGAAGTTCTTTCGTCCAAATAGGGTGGTTCATACAAGTATTAATCACGAGCGCGTTTATCGCAAATTATACAAACGAATTAGGTTATTATAACTTGGCAGCCAATATTGCTGCGTTAATTCAACTGATTGCTTTATATGGAAGTTCTTTAGTAGGTGCGTTTAGTGAATCTCATTCCCACGATAAGAAAGTCTTAACAAAACTGTACATATATCAAGGCTTTAGATGGGCAAATTATTTCGGTTATTTTTTGGTTTCAGTACTGTTCGCAATAGGCGCGAAATTTATCATAGGAGCAGCAGGAGAAGAATACGGGACTCCAGCGCTGAAATTCTTGGTTCCATTACTCATATTTCATACACTTGGTATATATTCGTGGTTGGTAGACGCAATATTCGTAGGAACGGGACATACAGGCCTGGCAGCTAAAGTTTGGATTATTGAACAAACTGTAAGATCTGTTTTAATGATCATTTTCGTGATTTGGTTAAGGAACTATGTAGCGGTAATACTTGCGTACATACCAGCCGTGCTCATAAAAGGAATTATCTCGTGGATCCTAGTTCGCTATAAAATAACAGATTATAAGCTCTATCCCTTTAAAACGTTCGTAACGCCAGCTCTCGCTGCGATTGTTAATGGTATAGTCTTATTCTTTATTGGAGAACTGATTTGGGCCGTCCCAATGGGTGACAAAATAGTTAATACAATGATCATATTCTTAGTTGGGATATTCGTTTTCATATATTTCTTCTCATTTATAGAAGGATTCTTTGGTGGATACGATGAAAATACACTCAAAGAATTCGAAAGGGCAACGATTTTAGTAAAAGGTCGTATCGGAAAACTGCCAAAATTGCTATATAAATCTGCTCGGGCCGGAAGTAAGATAAGTCCGTTCTATAACAAGTTTAAAATCGATATTTACGAAGTTGCAATGAAAGAAGCGTACGATTTAACATTGGAGAAGCGTCAATTAGTAATTTAATTCTTAAATAAAATCTTTTTTTTTTAATTTAAAATTTTGATATAAGACTATTTAGAATGCTTGGCAGAAATTCAAATATTCTTTCCAGATTTATTCGATTTACCCAGTACTTGGAGCGAAACCTTGGATATTACGCCTTGGATTTAAAAAAATGAACTCGTAATTATTAGTTAGCAAATAAATACAATTTATTTCTATTAAAAATTAATTGCTTTATAATAGTTAATTCGGTAAATAATAATAAAAGATAACGAAACATTCTACCATGCCTTTAGATGACATTAACGTTAAAAGTCTTACCCCGATGATGAAGCATTGGTACGCGGTTAAAAAAACTTACCCTGAACATTTACTAGCTTATCGAATGGGAGACTTTTTCGAATTTTTTTACGACGATGCCGAAAAAGTGTCAAGATTATTAGGAATAACGCTTACTAAGAGAAAAATTGGAAACGACACGTATCCTTTGGCAGGAATCCCTCACCACGCTAGAAAGTATCTTTTTAACTTAATAAAAATGGGACAAACAGTTGTCATTGTTGAACAATTAGAGGACCCTTCAACAGTGAAGGGGAGGATCGTAAAGCGTGGCGTTGTTCGCATACTTTCGCCCGGGACCGTTGTTGAATCAGACATGTTAAAATCTAACGAAAATAATTACATTGCTTCCATGGTGAAAGTTAAAAGCGGCTATGGAATTGCGTTTGCGGATTTGTCTACTGGTGAGTTCTTAACTACTGAATTTTCAACAAAAGAAAAAGATCCCCTTGAGAAATTACTGAGCGTTTTTTCCCAATACGACCCGGTGGAATTAATCATTCCGTCAGAACTTAAAAAAGACGAGAAACTCTTCTTGCATCTAACAGATTTAACAAAAGCCACTATAAAAACGCACAACGATTACATGTTTAACTATGATGAGGCGCATTCTCTAATTAAACGCCAATTTAATCTTTCAAATTTAGAAGGCTTTGGATTGGAAGGTTTAAAAGCGGCAATTCAAGCTGCGGGTGGACTTCTTGCCTTTTTGAAGGAAACTCAAAGAGATGTAATTCCAAATATCTTTAAAATAAATCTAATCCAAACAAAAGAGACCTTGCATTTGGATTATGTGACTCAAAGAAATCTCGAATTAATCACATCTCTATGGGAAAGAGGTAAAGATACTACATTATATTCGGTGTTTAATCAAACACACACGCCGATGGGTGCCCGTTTGTTAAAAAAGATAATTCTACAACCGCTAATAGATATAAAAGAAATTAACCGAAGGCTAGACATAGTTCAAAAGTTTAAGGACGATATTTTTTTAAGATCGGACTTGAGAGAAGAACTGAAAGTCGTTGGGGACCTTGAGAGGTTTATAAATCGCGTTAATTATTCCGCCCGGACAAACGCTCGGGATTTATTAAGCGTAAAAAATTCTTTAAGTAGAATCCCAAAGATTAGAGCATTATTAGAAAGGGCTAAAATTCCAGAGATTTCAACGTTTTTGAGCGAAATCAACGATTTTAACGATATAAGAAGTTTAATAGAAGTTTCAATAAAAGAAGACCCTCCTACAAATGTCAAAGACGGAAACATCATTAAGGTTGGATTCAACGAAAAGGTCGACGAACTAAGAGATATTCTAAACAACGGAAAAAAATATGTTTTGGAATACGAAGAACGACAGAAAAAAAGATGGAACTTAAACACGGGTTTGAAAGTTAGACACAACAACATTCTCGGCTATTACATTGAAATAACTTTTAATACGCTCAAAACCGTAAAAATACCGGGTGAATATGTTGAACGCCAAACTCTTAAAAACGCAAGAAGGTATACGACAACAGAATTGAAACAATTAGAAGAAAAAATAATCGCTGCTGAAGAGCAAATAAACGACTTGGAATACGAAATTTTCAGCACGATCAGGGAGAGAGTTGTAAAATTAACATTAAACATTATAGAAACCGGTAAAAACATCGCAATGATAGATGTGTTGGCGTGTTTCGCTGAAATTGCAGAAAAATACAATTATTGTCGACCGATAATCAATAACGATAAAAAAATCATAATTAAAGACGGCAGGCATCCTGTAATTGAACAAATTAACATTACAGAGAAATTCATTCCAAACGATTGTTACTTGGACAATAAAAGTCAACAAGTATTAATCATTACCGGACCGAATATGGCTGGAAAAAGTACTTTCTTGCGCCAAATTGCCTTAATATGCTTGATCGCACAAATGGGATGCTTCATTCCGGCAGAATCGGCGACTATTGGAGTAATTGACCAAATTTTCACTCGTATAGGTGCATCCGATGATTTAGCGAGAAAATTAAGCACATTTATGATTGAAATGACTGAAACAGCCAAGATCTTGAATTACGCAACATCTAACAGTCTCATAATAATAGACGAGTTAGGTAGAGGCACTAGTACCAGTGATGGGCAAAGTATAGCGATGGCAACGCTAGAAAAGCTTCACGAGCTTAATGTTAAAACTCTATTTAGCACCCATTACCACCAATTAACTGAAATCCAACTACCAAGAGTAAAAAATTATCACTTGGACATCATTGAAAACGACGATGGAAGCATTAATTTTGTGAGGAAACTTAATCCTGGAAGCACGGATAAATCATATGGAATTCATATGGCGAAATTGGCGGGGATTTCCGAAGATGTCATAATAAGAGCGTTCGAGATATTAGAACAAATAGAAAAAAAGGACCCGTTCAAAGCAACTGTAATGGAAAATGGAAATGGCCCTCCATCCGGCAAATATCACGATGCATTGATCGAAAAAAAGAAAGAACAGCTGAAAAGATTAAGTCTTGAACTGCAATCAAAACGAGAAGAGATTTATGATTGCGAGGAAAAATTAAGCGAGAAAGAGAATGAATTAAAGAAACAAGGCTTAAAATTAGATGATTTAAAAAAACAGATGAAAAATGTAAAAAGTCAAGACACACTAGTTAAAAAAACTCCTACTAAAAGCCAAAAAGAGAAGATATACGTTCAAACTTCCTTTTTCAGGCCCATTGTTAAGACTGAAAAGGTGATAGACGACGATATTAAAGAACTGGTAAAGATGATAAAAGAATTTGATGTAAATTCCATTACTCCACTAGAAGCAATGAAAAAACTCATGGAACTACAGGAAAAATTTAACAAAACCTAATCTTGGTCTTATTATTCAGTTTTCTATTTTTTTTATATCGATCAATTTTCTTAATTTACATTCTATAATGTTTTCAAGACTGCTACTCTAAAATAAAAAAAAACAATGTGGAAAACTAACAGAAATGTCAGACAACTTTTTTGCTTTTTTTATTTTGTTCTTTGCTATTAAGTCTAACTAATGAAAAACAATATTTACAGTAACATACTCCTATTAATAAAATCGTGAATTGTTATCCTAAATATCATGGAAAAATACGATGTTGTCATTGTAGGTGGCTCAATTGCAGGTTCTGTAGCTGCTCGTTTCACGGCCAAAAAAGGTTTAAAAACTTTACTTGTTGAGAGCGCAATAACACCTCGAGATAAACCATGTAGTGCGATTCAATTTAAATACTTTGAAAAGCTTGTGGGTAAAAAAATACCCCGTGAAAAACTTTGCTCAAATTCATTGAATAAGCTTTACATGGAACGCCCGGACGGTAAAGCATTCAGAGTTTCGTTTAATATACTCAACTTTACGAGAGATGTGTTCGATAGCTGGTTAAATTCACTGGCTGTCGAAGCGGGAGCTGAATTTCGAGATGGCGTGAGATGCATGAGTTTTGAACCCATAGAAAGCGGTTTCATAGTAACGCTTCGCCCTAAGCGCATGGAAAACGAGAAAGTTGAAGCATTATACCTCATAGCCGCTGATGGATTATCTTCTTCCATTCGTAAGAAGATTAGGCCTCAAGATTTTGCTCAAAAACCGTTAGCGCCTACCATTAACTATTACATTAAAGGAGATGGAGATGGCAATTTGGACCCAAACACTTTATATCAATTCTGGAACATGGATTTCAACAACTTAATGTTTGCTTGGGCGTATAAAAAAAACGATTTATGGGTCGTTGGTACGGGTCATACGGACAGTGTTATTGAACGCTGCGATTCGTTATTTGAATACATCAAGAAAAAGTTTAATTTTAAGGGAGAAATCGTTAAGCGGGAGGGGTACGCTTCTAAGTTCCGTTTAGACGCCCCTGATCACGTCTATTTAGGGAAGGGTAACTTGTTATTAATTGGAGACGCAGCGGGTTTGATTGATCTTTATAGAGGTTTGGGAATGGATGCAGCAGCCTTAAGCGGAAGGCATGCAGCAAGAGCAATCGTAAAAGCAAGGAGAAGTGGAACGCCTGCCATTGGATATTACGAAAAAATCATGAAAAAGATGGTTCGTAGAATAGATAAAAACATAAAAAAACAATTGATTAATCTAAAGAACAACGAGGATTTACTTAATCATCTTAAGAAAGGTTTTATAAAAACAGGCATTGCTACATTTTTCGCAAATGTTCTAAATAAGGTTTTACCCGTAAATAAAAAAATATTGTTGCCACTTTAAGACTCGCTTGATAAATGTATTTATTCTTTTTTACTTTAATTATAATTAAAATCCTATTGGATTAGTTATTCTCAAGTTTTATTTAAATTGATTAGGAATGTGAAGTTCTATGTCGTTTTTCGTGTTGGGTAAATTAAAATCGAGACTAATAAAAGCATGCGATTGGCTTGCCGATATTGCGATAAAAAGAGAAGATGTTTTAATTAACGAGAAAAATCCAAAAAATCTTGAACAATCTTGTTGGAAAGGCGCCATTAAAAACGAATATATCGTGGCCAAGAAGGAGTGACAATTCTATGGACCCGTATGGCATTCGGGTCAAGCGCTTAAATCACTTGTGTTAGCTAGTGAATTGGATTTTATCGATGACAAGAAAAAATATATTAACACGGCTAAAAAAATCGCCAATTTTATCGTTAATAATCAGATTTGGGACGATAAAGACCCAAACCACGGTTTAATTCTGGCATTTGAGGACATCCCAGGAATTATAACGACTTCTGGAATATTTGAAGCCATTGATGGTTTGTTTTTATTATCGGATCAAATTAATGACGACTTTTACAAGAAGAGAGCTTTAGAAGCGTTAAATTTTTGTAAAAATAAATTATACGTGAAAGGGAAAGGATTATTTTACGACGCCTACGACCACAAAAAGAGGGAAGTCTCTAACCCCTACCAGCGCGACAAGTCGATTGAACTTGCTGGTAGGCCCTTAATAGACGATTCAGTTTATCTTACAGCTTGGAAATTGACGGGTAAGGAAGAATTCCAATCAATATTTTGGGAAATGTGTGAAAAATTGATTCAAGACGAAAATCCACCAGGCAATTGGATTAAATATTTTCCTTGCAATCCTAAAGTGGGTTATATACATCCACGACACGCTTTTTGGTGGGGGCGTCCCTTTATACGGGCATATAATGAGTCCGGAGATCCTTCATTCTTGAAAGTTGCGAAAAGAGCGGGGGATTGGTACAAAAAAGCCATTCGTAGAGACGGAGGAATATTTAGAAATACATATACCGACTTTAGCACTGAAAGTTTTGGACATGCAACATCCGGCGCGGCTTGTGCCGTCATTCTCTGGTTAGAACTAAGGCAAGTAATAGGAACTAAAGAATACGATTCGTTAATTAGAAAAAGCCTAAGTTATTGCTTGAACATGCAATTTACTCGTCCTCAAGACGAAAATCTTATTGGCTGCGTTCTCGAAAAAATATTACCACCAAATAGTACGGACAGAAATCCTTACTTTATTCGGGATCTTGGCACCATATTCTTCATTCAAGCAGTCGTAAAATATTTAAAACAAAAAAAAAATGATTTTAAGTAAATCTTTTAAAAATTATTTTTGTAAGCCGAAATACATGAACCAAAAGCTAATTGAGTAGCCACCTCTCACGAAAATTAACGCAATTCCAGGTTCTGTTAACGCTTCGAGTAACCCAAAAATGCAAAAGCAAAACGAACCAACCGATAATAGTAAAAAATTCTTTTTTAATTCACCTGTCGATTGAACGCTTTTATTTAAAAATCCAATTCCGAGAAATATTAGAACCGGTATTAATAAAGCAGCCATTAACATGCCTGCAAGTGTGCCAAAATTTATATTATAATCAATTAAAACGTCAGGATTCGCAGTGTCTTGTGGATGTACTATGTTAAAAGAATTCACAGGGTCTATAAAAATGATTATCTCAAAAATAATACTTAAAACTATAAAAATGCAAACGATAAGTCGCTTCTTTTCCGGCACGAGAAGTTCAGCACCAATGTACATTGCGAATATAACGGTAGGAGCGTACCAAATATAGCTTAACAGAGCAACAATTCCATAAGGGGTATCCAAATTGTGGTTAAAAAAGATGACCATTAAGAAATCCAAGAAAACGCCTAAAAACATGAGTCCCGCAAGAATGTTTACTATACCCAGATAAACGAGGAGTTTCGCTTTTTCTTTTTTTGATTTATAGATAAAAAAAAATCCAAAAATGATTCCAAAAATGATAACGCACGATGCGGTAATGCCATCAATCCAACCAGCAGTACTAAGCATTTTAAAATCTCACCTAATAAATAAAATCAGTTTCATATTTATTTTTTTAATTATATAATTTTTTAGAATATAATATTGTTTAAATTATTAAATATATCGATTTGAATTTCATATTAAAAAAGTGTTTTAAGGTATAATGATTTCTGAAAATGTAATGAAAAGAACTTTAAGATTAAAACAGAATCTTTTATCTAGTAAATATGAATTGTGCGTTGAACGCATTAAATATTTTACTGAGATATATAAAAAGAACGAAGACGATCCTGAAATCCTGAAAAGAGCTAAAGCAATTGCTCTCACTTTAAAGAACATGACTATTTTTATTAGAGACGACGAATTGCTCGTTGGAAACGAAACTGGTAAAAATTTGGGAGAAAAAATCAACCTAGATTTGCAAAGATACGACATGAATTTAAGTAAAAGGAGCTATATCAAGAAATTAGGGAAAAGAAAATTGCAACCGTTCCATATGGACGACAACGACATTGAAGTATTGTTGGAATTAATTCCGTTTTGGAGAGGTAAGGCTTTAGTCGCCGACATCATAAAACAGCGAATGTTAGATGAAAAACTTATTGTAGGCAGGGGTAAATTAGCAGCTCTCGCTCCGAATATAGCCTTGCAAGTAGGAACAACCGAAGGTCATTTAAGTATGGGATACGAAAAGTTGCTCAAGTTGGGGTATAGTGGGATTATTGACGAAGTTAATGAGTACCAGAGCAGTTTAGATAAGGGCGACCCCGAATATCAAGAAAAATGCGATTTTTACGAGGCCGTGAAAATATACTATGAAGCTGCCGTTGAATTTTCAAGGCGCTTTTCCAACCTCGCAAAAGACAAGGCGATTGAGGAAAAAGACGAAGTTCGCAAAAAAGAACTCAAAATCATCTCTCAAATGATGAAAAAATTTACTAATTCCATTCCCGAGTCGTTTTACGAAGCATTACAATTCATATGGTTTACTCAAAACATTGCAAATATCACGTATCAACGAAGCGTTCTCGCATTAGGCAGGTTGGACCGATTATTATGGCCATATTATCAAAAAGATTTGAAAAATGATAGGATTACTCGCCAAGAAGCTTTAGAATTGATAGAAGAATTGAATTTGAAGTTAACTTGGAACGTTACGATTCTTCCTATTGATTTTACGATGGTTGCTAACGCTCTTGGTCAAAATACTCAAACTATTACGATTTCAGGCTTGGATAAGGAGGGAAAAGACGCAACAAACGATGTGTCTTATCTTTTTCTGGAAGCGTACAAGAATATAAAAGCGTTTACAACGGATTTATCGATTAGAATTCACGAGAACACTCCGAAAGAATTTTTTATGGAAGCAATAAAAGTCTTTCAATATACTTCCGGAATTGCGTTTTACAACGACGATGTCATAGTTACTGCGTTAATTAAATCCGGATATTCCTTGGAAGACGCCCGGGACTATGTTATTATTGGATGTGTTGAACCAACGGGTCAAGGTAATTCTTTCGCAGCGACCGGTCGAATGTTCATGAACCTACCAGGAGTATTAGAATTAACATTGAACGATGGATATAGCAACTTTTCGCGACAAATTGACGGCTTAAAAACCGGTGATCCGGCTAATTATAAAACCTACGAGGATTTATGCGAGGCCTTCACCCGACAGCTCAGATATAATATCGAAAAATCAGTAAAAATCGCAGAAATCGGCGACGAAGAAGCAATGAAATACTTTCAGCATCCATTTGTTTCAGCAACGCTGGAAGGTTGCGTGGAAAGCGGAAAAGATTACGTGTGTGGAGGTGCGAAATACAATTTTTCCTCCATTACTTTGTACGGTTTTGCTACTTTAGTTGACTCGCTTTACAATATTAAAAAAGTAGTTTATGAAGAAAAATTAATGTCCTTACCAGAACTAATCGACGTATTGAATTCAAATTTTGAAGGAAAAGAAATTTTTCGACAGGCGCTAATCAACAAATACGATAAGTGGGGGAACGACAAGGACGAAATTGACGAATATGCTGTAGAACTGTGGAACTTGATCTGCAAAGAAATAACCAAGCATGAACCAATTCGAGGAGGCAGATATTCCGTTGGCTCTTATTCCATGGGAGTGCACGTGATGGAGGGTTTCTTTACGCGTCCTACTGCTGACGGTAGAAAAGCCATGGAACCCATTTCAAATTCCCTTTCCCCGGTTAATAATGTTGAGAAGAATGGGATTACCGCAATCTTAAACTCTATTGCGAAGTTAAATTACGACCTTGCTACCAACGGAGTGGCTTTAAATGTGAGGATTCACCCTCAAAACCTAGAAAGCGACGAAAATGTTGAGAAATTTTACCATCTTTTAATGGGATATTTTGAGGCCGGTGGGATGCAAATCCAGCCAACCGTGGTATCAACTGAAACGCTTAAGGACGCTCAAAAACATCCTGAAAATTATACAGATCTAATTGTCAAGGTTGGAGGCTATAACGCTACTTTTATCGATTTAGGAACGCCAATTCAAAACGATATAATTGATAGGCTAGAGAATAATTTTTAAATACTAAAAATTCCTTTGATAGTTTTAAATTTTAGCAAGGTCTCCTTTTTTTAATTCTATTCTTCCTTTTTGAAATAACTCATTTTATTTCTCTTTTTTTTTGTATTTCGATTCAAAGCGCGCAATATCCGAAATAACGGTTATTCTAAGGGGTATGAGGAAACCAAGAGACATTATTAAAAGGAAATTAAGGATTAAGAAACCCATTCTATAACTAAATCCGTAAAATATATAAAAGAATCCAATCAAGATTACTCCTAAGCCCGTTCCAATTCTTGAAAAGATAAATCTGATTGAAATCACGGTGGATCTTAATTGCGGAGGATTGATATCGCCATAAATGGATTGAGCTATGCCAGCATCGCCGGACATGAAAAAAGCTCCAATAAGAATTAAAATAATAAATAATACAACCCAAATTATCTCGGTTGCTGCGAAATCAAGATAATAGGCTAATCCATAAAATATGGGTCCTATAATTAAAATAAGCATGATGACATTTACTCTACCTTTTTTACTTTTTTGATATTGCGCATCTGAAATTTTTCCCCAATACGGGGATCCTACAATCATTATCGAGAACGACCCAATCATTATCAATGTTGCTATTGTAGACGAAAAACCGTGGTCAATTTGAAGCATGGGAACGAAAAAAAAGGTGATTGCCCCAATGCTGAGAGATTTTAACAAAGAATACATCATCAATAATATATTACTCTTGATTCTAAATATTTCTCTAAAATCTTCTTTTTTAATTTTGAAAGCGAAATCGTCTGAGAGATTTTCGTCTTGAGGAAGTAAACCATCAAGGGACCCTTTTTTTGGTTCCTTCAAAGATGTGAGAGAATGAACGCTTTTAAATCCTAAAAGGGAAATTATTAGAAAAGAAATCCACCAAGGTAAAAAGTCTATTAATATACCACTCAAAAGAATGCCTAATCCAGAGCCTAAAATCAAGCACATTTGTAATATTCCAAAAGCGTGTGAACGGTTTTCGGGTGGTGTTAAATCGATTATAAGCGAAAAACTAATTGGAAGAACTCCAGAAAATCCGATAGCTGCAATTATTTGCAAGATTAGCAGTATAATGAGAGTATTGGCAAATACCGTTAAAAAAGTACATGTCGCCCAAATTGACGTGCAGGCAATTAGCAACTTCTTTCTTTCGGTTCTATCAGCAATTATTCCCCATATGAGAGAAAAAAAGGCAGATGTTATCAGAAAAACGGAATTGATATAACCAATTTCGGCAATTTCAACGCTTAAAACTAAAGAAAGCTCCGCAGCCATCGGTCCTAAAAGTGATGTAAGCGAACTTGCTAACAAGTTCGATCGCACTATTTTTTTGAAGCCCTTGCGGTTTTCTCCTTCCATCAAGTTCATTGTTAATTAATCCTTAATAGTATAGTAATTTAAATATAGTTTTATAAGAATTATATATAACGCGACTAATTATAAGATTTTTAAAAAAACTCAAAAGATCAATTGAAAAATCGTGAAAAGACTTAAAATCAAGAAAATTGTTAACGCCAACAAGATTGCTGCTGGAGAAGTGGTTGATAGGCCTGCTAATATAGTTAAAGAGTTAGTTGAAAATAGCATTGACTCAGGAGCCAAGGAAATAAGGGTGATCGTCAAAAAAGCAGGAAAGACAATGATACAAGTCATTGACGATGGTATCGGAATACCTCCAGACGAGGTTATTTTTGCTTTTGAGAGGCATACAAGCAGTAAAATCAGGAGTATAGAAGACTTAGATTCTCTCTCTACTTTAGGATTCAGGGGTGAGGCACTGGCTAGCATTGCTGCCGTAAGTCAAGTTGAAATAACTTCAAGAACCAAAGAAAACGATAGAGGAATTCAATTGTTTTTAGATGGGGGAAAAGTAGTAACACAAAAAGAACTATCGTGTCCCATTGGCACCAATATCAAGGTTAAAAACATTTTTTACAACATTCCCGCCAGACAGAAATTTCTTAAATCTGATTCCACGGAACTGGGACACGTAACAGATTTCATGCAACGAATTTCGTTAGCTTACCCTCAACTTCAATTCATTTACCTCCATAACGACTTGACATTGCTTAATTGTCCGGCTTCAAACGATTTAAAAACGACCGTGTTTCACATTTACGGCAAAAAAATTGCTAAATTCATGGAACAAATCGAATTTTCAGAAGAAAATATTAGTTTCAAGACATACGGATTACTTGGTCACCCACAGATCGCTAAAAAGAACAGGAATTATTCGAGCTTGTTCATTAATAAACGTTATATCGTCAGCGATGTGATATTTAGGGCCATTAGCGAGGCATACAAAGGCACATTAATGGTAAGCAAATATCCGTTCTTTATTTTACATGTGGAATTAGACCCTTCAGTTGTAGACTTCAATGTCCATCCAAAGAAGTTAGAAGTTAGATTTGAGAGAGAGGAATACATTTTTAACAAAGTGTACAATATTATCAGAAGCTTCGTAGAAGATAGATTCATTACTAAAGAAGCAAAATACATATCAACTGAATTGGACGATTTTACTTCCGGACAAGGGATCAATTCAATTATTAAAACCAAACTTCAGGCGAAAAAGGTTGAAAGACCGATCAAAGAAATCCGAGAGAGAAGAGAAAAAAAATCAAAAATCGAGAAACAAGAAGAAATCGTTATTGACGAGTCAGTTCAGTTGCGCTTAACTGACCACGATGAGAAAGTAGACGTTAATTTCGCTAAAATTCCTGAAATATTCATTAGAGAAAAATACATAATTTCAAAAAACTTTCCAAAAATTCGCCTCATTTCTCATACAGGACAGTTAAGTAATAAGACATACGTCGCGTTGGAAGGAATGAACGAAAACAACGAAGCGGGACTATTTATTTTAGATCAACACGCAGCATCAGAACGAATCAACAAAGAAAAATTCTTGAAAGCGTACGAAACTTCAAAAATGAGCAGGCAACGGCTAATAAATCCCCTAAAAATTGATGTGTCACCAAGCGAAAAAATATTTCTTGAAGAAAATTTAGACGAAATTAGAAAACTGGGATTCAATCTCGAAAAATTCGGAGGAAACACATTCGTCTTGCGAGAAATTCCCACGATAATGGGAAGTGTTCCTGATGTTAACATCATAATAGAAATAATAAGCGACATCACCAAAATCGGTAAGGACAAAAGCTTTTCAATAGTAAAAGAAGAAATTATTAACTACCTGGCGTGTCATAAAAGCATTAGAGGGGGAGACTATTTATCATTAAGAGATATTAGGAATTTACTAATTGAATTAGCGTCTTGCAAGGATTCTTACCATTGCGCACATGGCAGACCTACATTAAGATTTATTTCATTTAAGGAATTAGACAAGCTATTTAAAAGAGTTGCGTGAAATTTCGAAGATTACTCATCATGGCCACACTTCTAAAAAAAGTTTATACAATCATCAATACATTTACATTTTAGCATCATTCAAAATTAATCGCTTCTTTCCGTCATAATTCTAAAGATTAAAATTTAAATAAAAAAATTCATACTAAATGATCGAGAAAAGGTAATATGAGTTAAAAAAAAAAACGGGATGAAATGTAAAAATGAAGAAGAAAAAAAAGCAAAAAAAAAAGATCAATAAGATAATCGAAGATATAAAAACCGAAAAGGAGAAAATGGGGAAATTCGAGGCTCTTTCTAAAATCGAAGATTTAAAAGTAATGGCGCAAAATAGCACGTTACACGGTAATTTTGACGATGCAATAAATAACGCTGAACAAATTATTATCTTGGCAGTAAAATTTGACATGTCTTCTTTGATAGAAGAACAAACAGATTTCATTAATAAAATCGCGGAAAAGGTTCAAAAAGATCACGTAATTTCTGAAATCATTAAAGGAGGAAAAGCCATAATGGAATTATACAATAAATTGGTCGAATCTAAAAAATTCATTCAGGCACACGAAATTGTGGAAAATTTCGAGGCGAATTACGCTGGTATTGCTTATTTCGATTCAATTCCTTTAGTCCAAGAACTGTTATTGAACGATAAGAAAGCGTGGATAAAGTATTCTTCTATTCAACATGGCGACGCTGGCCAAAAAGAAGAAAAATTAGACGAATTTGAAGAGGAAATTAAAGAGATTAAAAGGTTCTTGAAAAGTAGCAAGTAAACTGCTAAAAAGAAGTCGTAATTATTATTTTACAAATCGAGAATTGAGTCGGGTTTTTTTCTACGCTTTTGAAAAAGCAATGCCCTCAACACCTTGTAAGCCATCCACTTGTCGAATTAACTCTTCAACTCTATCCGTTCCTCCCCATGTGGCTGGATATCTCACTCGAACTCTCGCTTTTTCTAAACCAAAAGCAACAGGCATTACTTCATATGTTTCAATCACGCATTCTTTCGTCATTGAATTTTTTATTTTTTCGATGAGAGCTTCAAAATCTACATCAGTATCTTCCGGAACTACATCGATTAAAGCTACAAACTCTTCTCCCACATTAAAAACCTTAACTCACGAATTTATTTATGGTCCTTCAAATTCACATTTCAAGCACTTATATCTATTTCCCATGTCTCTACAACGCTCACAACGCCAAATCTCCACGTCCCCGCACGAAGGACACGGAAAATGAACGGCAGCTTCGAACGGAGCAATGGGTCTTCCACAGCAAAAGCACATGTTTTTTTTAAAAGTTGACATGGTGATTATTATTTAAAGTATCGTGTAGTAAAGCTTGAAGAATAGAATTAACAATAACTTTAATTATTTTTGGATTTTTCAATATATATCTTATTGACATTTTCAAGAAATACTTAATTAGGATGATGTCATCATATTCTATATAAATAGTATTACATCAATTTCTTTAAATTAATAAACCCGTTTTTGAGGAAGTTTACGATGCCAGAGAATAAAGTGAGAAAATATTTCCAACTCATAGAAGCTTGGGCTTGGTGCGATATTTGCGGCGATATGGTCGCTTTAAAGCTCGATAAAAAGGAGATAATTAACGGGCTCCAAACTGGAATCTATACTAAAGAATACAAACACTTTAATAAGCACATGGACACCGATGACCCAGACGATCGAAGTGGTGAAGAGCATTCCATTTACATTTACATTAACGATAACTACGACATTACCGGAGTAAAGTCTTTTTTTGGCGACTCACTTAGCACGAGCGAATTAGATGCTGCTGCGGCAAAAAAAGGTACGGAAGTGAGGATTCCAGTCGTAGTTAAAGACATTCCGGAATTAAACATTCATTTAGGAATGCTCACTCAAGAAGAATATGTTGTGCTTAAAGTATGTGACGGTATGAATACAATTGAGGACGTTGCACAAATTGCACAAAAAACCGTAGAGGAAATTGAAGGCATGATGAAAAAGTTACGAGGCAAGGGTTTAGTGAAAGTAATAAGAAGGGGTTAATTATCACTTGCTTTTAACTTCTGTAGGTCATGATTTCTAAAGTCATGTGTTAATTATTAATACACATGAATTTAAAATAAGAAGGTCAATTTTAAATTTTAATAAAAAATCTTGGTCAATTTTTGCTTTACAAGATTCGTTTTTTCTAAAAAGTAAATTCCTCTTAAGATTTTTCTCTTGCTTTATTGCAATAATTGTTTAAAACTCTTTTTAGAAAAAATTGCTTTGCCGACCTACTTTAATGTAGAGAGGATGTCCAAGGATGTCCAGATTTTTAGCAACGGTTTAATAAAAGTAATACGAAGGGCTTAATTAATCCCAATTTTTTTAATTTCTTTTCGCGATTTTTCAATTAAAAAGAAAGCTACTCGTGGTTTTTCAGGAGCGACGCGGATTCAACATCCAAAAAACAATAAGCGTGCTCGTGATTCTTTAATATTGACGCAGGATGCAAGGGAGTAACGTCCACCCCAACGGAAAGACAATCTAGGACGGCTTCTGCTTTTCGCTTATCCGGACACGTGCAGATTACATTTTCTGCCCTCATTATTTCGTGAATTGACATTGAAATCGCCATTGTGGGAACATCATCGATTTTATCGAACCATCCTTCGCCTACTTGCTGCATTCGGCACTTCTCATCTAAGTTCACGATTACGTAAGGCTCTTTAGTTTCGAAATCTGCGGGGGGATCGTTAAAAGCTAAATGGCCGTTCTCTCCAATTCCCACAAAAGCTACATTGATCCTTACTTTTGAAATCAAATTACTGATTCTTTTACATTCAATATTGGGATCTGGTGCATCTCCTTCAATAAAATATAGCTTGCCCGGATGAACTTTCTCAACCAAACGCTTTGTAAGGAAATATCGGAAACTCGCCGGATGAGTTGCTGGAATTCCCACATATTCGTCTAAATGGAACATTTCCGTCTTGTTCCAGTCAATTCCTTCGCATTGACAGAGAGACACAAGAAACTCAAATTGAGACGTTCCGGTTGCTACAACGAAATAGGCTTTCGATTGTTTTCTTAACGCGTTTCGTAGAATTTCTGCCGCTTTCTCCGCTGCCGCTTTACCCATTTCTTTTTTAGTAGGATATATATTCACATTTATAAGACAAATTCACCATGTTTATTGTTTGACTCATTATATTATGACATCATTAATAGATTTTACCGAATTAATAAATATCTGAAAAAAAAAATGTAATTATACTTAAAGATTAAACAAATTAGGTAATATATAAAATTGAATTTAGTTTATTTAAATCCCTTGTTCAATCTACTAACGAGAGATTGGGCCACTTTCTACCTATTCTGAATCATTTTTGTGCCTTCTTCTAAACCTAAATATAAAGCCTTTATATTTACTTCAGGATCTCTCAGCCACTCTTTTATTACTTCTTCATAGTGTACCATTTCGATAAATGGTAATTTGTTTGTTGCGACAGCAAATCCTAGCATGATGATGTTAACTTGTTGATTTTGGTTGAATTCCTCTAATGATAACTCAGTCGCATTCATGAAATAAACCTTGTTCGAATATCCTTTTAATATTTCTTCTATTTTCTCTAATGAAGGGTATTGTTCCATGTCTGCAGTAATCATAATTCCAGGAATCGTCCGAGTGTTCAAAACGAACGAAGTCTTGCTTGAAGCAAATAACCCGCGCCTTAAGGCTTCCACTGGCTCAAAGCATATGTAAAGATCGGCATCACCATAACAAATTAAAGGCGATTGCAAGTCCTTTCTAGGATCATTAAATGCTTTTTTCTGGTATCTAGTGTGACTCGTGATAGCTCCTTCACGTTGTGCAAGACCATGCATTTCCGAGCCTAAAATTATATCAACACCCGCCTTTTGAGCCGCAAATTCAATTAATCGTTTCAAGGTGATCACTCCTTGACCAGCGGTACCAGCTATGACCACATTAACGATATCCGTTTCTTTAAAACTCATATACACTCTTCTCTATTTTTTTATTGTGTTTAATTATTGATGAAAAAAATGATACTTCTTTTTTCTTGCCCTCCATTTTCATTCTATTTTTTTCCTTAAATGTCACGGAAAGGAACAACCTCTTCCAATGCATTGTATATAGATTTATGAATGGCGCTGTTCGGGCAAATATGATAGCACACGCCACACTTAATGCACCTGTCTTGATCGATCATCATGGATTCCAAACCGTTTTCAATCGTGGTCCTCCGAATCGCCGGGCAGCTCAAAATCCTACTACATTCATGGCAAACCTGACAGCCATGCACGTGGTATTCTACTTCTTGTACTTTCTTTCCTTCACTTTTTAAAGTTCTAACTTGTCTCATGCGCCATCTATGCGCTTGCAATGCGCATTCACGCTTGATGATGATCACTTTCAATCCTTTTTCTTCAAGCGCATCTTCAATTGACTTCGTTAATTTCTTCGGATTATAAGAATCCTCCACTTTCAACCAAGGTACTCCCAACGCCTTGCAGATGTTTTCAATGGAAAATCCTAGATTAGTGAGGTATCGAAGGACGTCGTCTTGGTGACCCGTCATTGCAGTCCACGAATTCTGGAAAATGATGAGCAAAACGTTTGAATTATATCCTACAGCCTCTGCTAAGGGAGGCATTCCCGTATGGAAAAAAGTAGAATCTC
>JAUXAJ010000215.1 GCA_030620005.1 Promethearchaeota archaeon
ATAGTATTTTAGGAGGAATTTTGGTTTCTATGAGCAACCCATATTGGTGGCTCTGGTGGGCAGTAATTGGTTTAAGCTTTATGGTAAATTACGAAGTAAGATTTGATCAACCTATTAATATATTATTATTTTTTTTGGATATGAAATGGGTGATTTAATTTGGTATTTCCCAGTTTCTGCTTTCATATATTTTGGAGGGAAATCTTTTAATAATAAAGTATTTAACATTATTCTGATACTTTGCGGGCTATTTATAGTCGTATTTGGTCTATATTTAGCCATAAACCCACTTATAAATCCACCAACTATATAAATTAATATTTTTTTTTTCAAATTTTGATTAAAATTGAAAATTTAGAAGTTTATATAGATTGAATTGAAATTATGTTTGTACAAATTTTAAAATTAAATCCTATTATCAAAATAAATTCAAAAAATAGGTTTTATTAAATGATAGAGTTGGATAAAAAGACTCAAACTTTTTTATCAAGTAAATTACTATGTATTTGTCCTCTCTGTAAAAAATATATTTACGGTAAAGATATTGAAATTGTTAAAATTGACCCCTCTAAAGTAAAACGATGGCCTATAACTGTTGTGCATTGTCATTCAAATAAAAATTATCCGATACATGCATTAACTCTTTATATTGATGCAAACTTCTCAATTCGTAGCAGAGATGTCTCACAATATTTAAAAATACAAACTTAAAATCAACTAAATGGAGTTTCAGTTTCATATCCATTAGAGTTTTAAATATTTATTTAAAATATTTTCCAATTATTGAATTTTTATTTAAATTCAAAGCTTCTGGTGAGCCCTCAGCTATTATTTCTCCACCAGCTGGACCGCCTCCAGGACCTAATTCTATGATCCAATCAGTATAGGATAAAATATCCAGGTCATGTTCAATAATTACAACACTATTCCCCCTCTCAACCAATTCATTTAATAATGTCAATAATTTCGCGATATCATATGAATGAAGCCCTGTGCTCGGCTCGTCCAATATGAGTAAAGAGTGAGCTTTCTTCTCTCGACCTAATTCTTTCGCCAACTTTACTCTTTGTGCTTCACCACCACTTAAAGTAAGCGAAGATTGCCCCAAAGTTATGTATCCCATACCAATTTTATCTAAAATCTTTAAAATTTTAACGATGTTTGTTTGACCTTTAAAAACTTCTAACGATTCCTTAACTGTTAAATCTAAAACTTCTCTAATTGTTTTTCCCTTATATCTAACTTCAAGAATTTCTGGTTTATATCTCCTACCTTTGCATTCATTACATGGAATCGATAGTCCGGGTAAGAACAGTGATATTTGCAGATCTTGATATCCATAACCTTTACAAGCTGGGCATCGTCCCTTATCAGAATTGAAACTGAAATGACCTGCTTTATATTTTCTCCTTTTTGCTAAAGGTTGTTTCGCGTATAAATTTCTAATCTTGTCCCATATGCCAATATAACTTGCTGGAAAGGAGGTTCGAAGGCGACTGAGAGGCTTTTGATTTACTATTATAACTTCATCAATATTTTCCCACCCAATTATATCTCCTGAAGTTGTTAAATCTCCCTCACCACCGTTTTCTATTTCCTCCAATGCCTTTATTTTTTTATTGCTTCTTTGCCTTTCGAAATAAGGCGTTATTAAGGGGACTAGTGTATCTGAAATGAGCGAGCTCTTTCCACTGCCAGATACACCCGCAATTCCCACCATTAAGCCCAATGGAATACCAACTTTAACATTTTTCAAATTATGAATGTTAACATTCTTTAAATTAATTTTAAGATTATGTTTAGAAACTTTCTTACGATCATTAGCGTTCTTTTTAGGAATTTCCAATTCACCGCTTAAATATTTACCAGTAATTGATCTTTTGGACCTTGTGATACCCTCTAATATTCCTTGATATACAATTTCTCCACCTTCAATTCCCGCACCAGGTCCCATATCGATTATCTCATCAGCAGATGATATTAATTTTTTATCATGCTCAACTATGATAATGGTGTTTCCCAAATCTTTAAGCGATTTTAACGTTTTCACGAGATTTTCTTTCTCTATTTCGTGAAGTCCCATTGTAGACTCATCCAAAATATATATTAAAGAATTTAATCCAGAATCTAGATGGTTCATTAACGCTAACCTGCTTAATTCCCCACCAGAAAGAGTGGGTAATTCCCGATTTAAGTGAAGATAAGGAAGTCCAACATTCACTATACTTTTCAACTTTTTTTGTATCAAACTTTTAAGGCCACGGCCTTCAGATGTTTTTAAATTGGAATTATCTAGACGATCAAAGAACTCTATCAACTCTGTAATAGTCATCATTGCTAATTCACCAATATGTTTTTCACTTATTTTGATTTCTCGGGCTTGATCGTTTATTCTATAACCCTTACATTCAGAACACAGTTCTTTTTTCATGTAATACTTCATAATTTTTTTTCTCCTATAATCACTCGTACCAGAAGTCATCGCTCATTCTATATGGGGTATAATTCCTTCAAATTTTCTTGCTCTCAAGACCCCCGAAAAAGTTTTGGATTCCCATCTAAAATTCAGCTTTTTGTTACTTCCAAATAAATACAAATGTTTAATCTCTTCTGGAAGGTCTTTATAAGGAGTATAAATATCAAAGTCGAATATATCTCCCAATTGCTCTACCCAGTGGAGCTGGTCAGCAAAACAACCAGATCCAACTTTTGTAATCTCAATCAAGTTTAAATTTGGGTCCTTAACGATTAAATCCTCTGTAAAATGCATGATATAACTCCTCCCTTTACATTCAAGGCACATCCCAGATGGTTCGTTGAAGCTAAAGTGTTTAATTTGCAATGGTTCAACTTGCATACCGCAAATGTCACACTCTAAAGCCGGCTTCTCGACGGACTCTTTGCAAATCGGACAAATTAATACACCTTCAATTGCGTAGAACATTCTCAAAAGATTATAAATGATTGTTTTTGTCCCAACCGTGCTTCTAGGGTTAACAACTCTCGTTGTTCTCTGCTCCACAGCGATGGTGGGGCTCAATCCAGTTATCATATCGAACGGGGCTTCATCACTCCCACGCGGCGGATAACCAACCGCCTGCATATATCTCCTTAACCCTTCGTCAAATATAGTGTCAAAAGCTAAGCTCGACTTTCCAGATCCACTCACTCCCGTTATTAATACCATTTTATTTTTCGGTATTGAGATGTCTATATTTTTAAGATTATGAATTCGGGCGCCTTTAATTTCTATTTTATCCATGTTTTTCCCTTTTTATTTTTCAAACAAATGGTTGTCTTATTACTGTCCTTAATTTTTCAGATGCAGTTTTTCTCGGATCGCTCAGATAGATCTCGTGGTGCTTTTGTTTATGTCCATCAAAACTCCCTCCCTGCGATTTAATAAAATCATGTATCTTATCAATTGTTGGGCCCTCATCTTTAAATGGACCAATGTATAAGATCTGCGCACTCTTCCCTTCATTATATTTTTCTAATCGAAGGTCCGAAAAGTTTTCAGGGAGTTCTGGTTTTTTCTCTTTCGTAATTTCAATCGCCTCATCAATCATTTTTTGGGTGATCCAGCCAGGCTGCATTATCATCATAGTCCATTCCCAACTATCTCTCTTACCCTCCCGAAAGTCTTTCATAGCTTTTGCCCACCATAGCCCCTCTAACGGAGGAACTACGTAATCTTTCCCTTTCGCCTTACTTAAAAATTTGGTTTTAAACGCAACCGGGTAAAGGACTCCTAACACATCTGCGTATTCCTGAGAATCCCCCGGAGATCCCATCCCATCTATCATTAAGAATTGAAACTCCGGAACGTCAACAACTACAACCTCATTTTGACTAGGCTTGTACAATTCCTTAAATTTATTTTTAAAATCTACTTTTGTTGGCATATTTGTTACCTTTTTTTTATTTTATTTTATATTTGGATTAATTTTATAACCGCAATCGTAACATTCTTCGTCGTGAAGGCAGATTTCTCCCCCACACTCGGGACATTTATAAAATTCGGCTTGTTCTTCGAGCCAATTCACGACTCCAACTTCTTTCATTCTCTCTAAACTTTTAACAAGACTCACATTATATTTTTCCACGTACTTATTTTCCATTCTTTCGAGTCTTTGACAAGGAATGGTTCCTATACAATCGTAGCAATACGTAATTTCATCCTTTCTAAGGTCCGAACAAGTCTTCTTAATCATATCGCACTTAGTTTTTCGAGTCTGACATTCGTTACAATTTCTTTTGTGCCCTTTCTGCTCGGCAATCCCCTTTTTTTTCGAAAGGTAGAATTTGCACACTCCGCAATACAACCCACAGGAACCAACCAATTCGTAATCTTTTATTTTTATGTTTGGATTGCCTTTATGCCCACAATCGAAGCATTCAGCGTCGTGGACGCATATTTCGCCTCCACATTCGCTACAAGTATATAGCATCTTTTGTTCTTCAAGCCATTGTTCTACTCCAACTTCCTTCATTCTTTCCAAGTTGGATAAGAAACCAACGTGATATCTTACTTTATAATGATTGCTTATGCTTGCCAATTTTTCGCAAGGCATTTTTTCGCATTCAAAACAGTATTCGATTTCTTTAGTTCGTAATGACTTACACCCTTTTTTGACAAAGGCGCAGTTTTTGTCTTGCTCTTTGCAACCTTTACAACCCACCTTATACCCTTTCTCTTCAAAGAGGTCTTTCTTTTCTAGCAAGTAAGCCCTGCAAGCTCCACAATAAACTCCACAACTTCCCGCCAAATTATTTTTTTTCATTATTTCATTTCTCACAATTTTATTTTTGATAGCGCCTTAAACATGTTCTCTTCCACGTCGCCTATCTCCCATATGATATCTTGCAACCCATCGGGATTGATGTGGCTGATACACTCGTTGCCACCATCATCCATAGCTTTTCTAAGCGCTCCAGAAAACTTGCTCCATAATGTAGCAGATTGTTTTGCATTTGGAATTTGGGTCTCTACAATTTCGATCTCCTCAGCACTCCATGCTTGAGGGCCCTCTTTTGCATATTGAGGGACCTCCTGAAGAAAATCTGTGAATAAATTTCTAAAGTTTGATCCACCTGTGCCGTATTCTTTAATGAATCCATACATACTCTCGAATTGTAAGAATGCTTGAGACGCTGTCCCTTCCACAGAAGTGTGCATCTTCGTGGTACTGAGGGTATCCTTCCATTTACTAATCGATTTACCAAACTTTCTTATCCCTCCTATACCTTGACTTCCCATGGACGACTGAAGCATGTTCTTCACGGTTTGCTGAATGGCAAGCTTCAATCCAGCAGCAAAGGGCGGGCGTTTTCCATCAGGTCGAGGAGTCATTGTGAACCACATATTCTTCGGGTTCATATACCTTCCACACTCGGTTGAGCCCCGCGCTTTCTTGAGTAAGTCTATTGGGACTTCGATTATATTACTTAACTCATTATCATAAACAAAAGATACTTTCTTATCATCATCGTAGCCCACGAGCGAAATTGTATGACCACCAAAGTGGAAATTCTCGTAGGTATCACCATACGGCAAGTAGTACATGTCAGCTTTTATTATGTAGGGCGTGTTATTGTTTAGTAATTCTTTCGAGATCTCCCACGCTTTGTCAGCGTTATCAGATGTTTCCTGTTTCATTATAACGCCCAAGACTCTACACACCAAACTCTTGTCCGAAATTGAGCGAGATTTTCCGCCAATAAAGTAAGGTAGAATCCCTCCCCAGGCTTCGCCCCACACATCGTCCTCAACCCCCATCTCCCAAAACACAAAACCCATAGATGCATCGAGACCAAAGACCATTGCCTCCGTATACGGGCGTCCGTAAAACGCAAGCATATCTGTCATAGTGGTGGATTCGCAGTGTCTACCATTCTCAATATGCTTAAATCCCTCAACCATTACTTTACCCAAGATGCTTCATCCTCCGGAATTTTCTCAATCATCCATTCTATAAACTCTATATGTGATTGCATAATCATATAAGGGCGTACAAAAAGAGCCTCAATACTCAACGGATACACTCCTATGCTATCCATTGATGTTTTCTCGGTTCTTTCTTCGTTTTTTTTAAGAAATTCAAGGTCATTGTTAATAATTTCTAACGATTTTTTAAACGCTTCAATTTGCTCTTTTTTAGGTATCATAGTGTACATCGAGAGTGCGACGTCATAATCGGGATTTCTGCGACCATTAAATTCTCTTATGGTTTTATGGACCTTTTCCTGCAGAATTTTATAACCTTTATGTGTCATCGTGTACATTTTTCTGATTCTTCCATCAACCTCCTTGGAATAAGACTCTACTAAATCGTCGTCCTCCAACCTCTTCACTATATCGTAAATTGACGACTTTCCAATCTCGGTCCAATTCCTCATGCCGCGCTCGTCAATTCTTTGATCAATACTATACGCGTGGCAACCTCCCTGCATGGAGGTTTCTGAAATTAAGCCTAAAATCACGAAAGCCCTGTGGCTCAATTTGTCCACTGCTAATTCTATCTCGCTCATATTATTTCCCGATAACCTCGTTTAATTTTTCAAACGCAAGTTTGTCCTTCTCGTACACTAATAGTATGTTATCTTTAATTCCCTTCATTAGTGCATTTATATCTGCCTTTTTAGCACTATTTAACTCATCTGCAGCAGCCCGCATCACTTTATCAGTCTCTTTTGTAATTTCTTGCATTTTCTTAAGTGCTCCTAGTGGCTGCTCCTTGAAAATTTTATTCTTTTCTTTCGCTAACTCCCTAAATTTCTTAAGTGTAGGCCACGAATCTGGAAACCCCGATAACGCAAGCTTAGTCCAATGATCCCCTGCCTCCTCGAACAATTTCGCGACATCGGTAAGCTCGGATTTGTTGATAATTTCACTCGATTCTTTCAAGAATTGAGCGTAAGTATTCCTGTAGCCACCTCCATTCGAGCCGCTCTCTTCTATGAAAATGTAAGTATTCATAAGGCAACCCATTAGGTACAATCCCTTAAATTGGCTGGGCCAGTCCATTACGAGATCCGTCCACTTCATTATTCCCTTGTGTCCAATATTTCTAATTGGGGGATCTAAATAGTTGTTGCAACACTCCTTAATCGCGTCTATAATACCTCCCTTTAGGTTCTTCGGTTTAATGGGATATATTATTTTCAATAGCTTATTTTTAGGTGCATATGGTGCGTGTTTCGAGTTTCTCGCCGTGTTTAAGTCCTCAATTGTGATTATAAACGTTTTCTTCGCTGCGTCTGACACATAAACTTTATCCTCCTCCTCGTCTATTCCATAAATAATAATGCTATGCGCCCCAAAATGTGCCTCCTCCGGAAGTGCGAGGTAAGGAAGATACACCATATCCGCAAACACAAACGCAGGTTCGCCCTCTCGAAGTATTTTCTTCAACTCATCGTATCCCCTCTTCACGCTTGATGTCTCAAAAAGCGTTGCACTCCCTCCGATCCGCTCACAAGCCCTTATTAACGAATCGGTTTTGCCAGTGCGAGTGCCAATAAAAGGCGAGAGCATCATCTTCATGTACCAGTAAATAAATCCTGCCCCTCCTTGTAATCCGAAAGCCATTTCCTCGGATAAATTAATTCCGTGGTAAGCAAAAGCGTTCTTAAATGATGTCGTCCAACAATGATGCCCCGTTTGATGGATATAATCTTTAATTATTAGTTTTTCTTCCATTCGAGCCATCTTTCTACTGACCAAAATTATTTAAATGTTTATTTAATATTCTAATCATAGAATATTACTGATATAGAATATTATGAATCAAGAATATTTAAATATTTCTATCAAAATCTGATCCTTACTAAACAAACATAAAAAAAAGGAAAAAAAACCTAATTTAGACTATTTTTATATAAATTTTTAGATAAGATTTATTCGATAGAAAGTCAAAAATTTAGTAAAAAATTGAAAAGCTTCATTCTATGCTGATAAAACCACCGCGAGATATTCCTGTAAAAATAACGACAAGGGTGGTAAAACACAAATCGAGAGTCGTATTTTAGGAATTCGGGAAAGGATAAAATGAATGGATCCCATTATCTAATTTAATAGAACTTTCCATCGTTTTTTTATCGATAATACTCGGAAAAATTTTGATCTATTTAAATAAGACTTGGGTTTTAAATAGAATATCAGCTTAAATTTAACTTGTTATTTTAAATAAATTTAGTGAAATTTTATGTCAGAAGAAGAAATAACTGAAGAAGTCCCTAAAGAAGAGAAGCTTAAAAAAATAAAAGAAAAAAAGGAAAAAGTTGGCGGATTCAATTACAGGATGGCAAAGGTTGGTTACATGGACGCATACGACTATATTACTTTATTAGTTGGAATTTGGGGTTTTATATGGTCATTGACTGGATTTCTGGTAACCCTTCCACTACAAGGTCCGATAATAGCGGCAATTACAGGAATAATAGATCAAAATTTCTATGCATTTATGACGTGGCTTGGTATGAATTTTCTGCAATTATGGATTTATGTCACATTAGCCCTCTTTCCTTTTGTTATTGTAGGTGTTGGGATGAAAATAGTAAATAAATGGCCAGAAACATTCCCCTTGCATTTCATCAAAACAGCCGAAGATTTAAGAGCGTTTATGGTATTTTCTGCGTGGTGGAGCTCGCTATTCTTTTGGATAGGCTCCCCTTGGTTAAGATGGCCTCACTTTGTTTCCGTTGTGTTTCTAACAATCGTTTTACTTGCAGATGCACTCCATAAGAAAATCCGCAAAATGCCCAGAAAAAAGATAAGAGAAATATAAAATAATTGAAAATATAAATTCTAATTAATTATCTTTTTTTTTTTAATTTAAAATGAATATTTTTGATTTTTATTTTTACACTTGAAATTTTAACATCAGTCAAATAGATCAATCAGACTATAAAAAGTTATAGAATCTTTTAAAATCATTTTAAAAAATATTTTAATTTACCTAGAATAGAAAAAAATGAAAAAAAGAAAAATAAAAAAATTATTTTTTTTAACTTCTGCTTTAGAGGTTTCTATTTAATTCCGATATATAAGAAAATATTATCTGCCATAAACCCGAATCTT
>JAUXAJ010000267.1 GCA_030620005.1 Promethearchaeota archaeon
GGGAAATGAATTCTACCGATGGAATAGCGGGAAGTTAAGCCTTTGGAGAAAGTGTAAGACTCGGCACGATTCCCGAATCTTGTCGAGCTGTTTTCGGTGAATTAGGAATCCACTTGCTTTATTTAGCTAGTGGTAGTTCAAAACACGTCAATATTCTTTCTTGAAACACAAGATTCAAGAAAGTTTCCGCTTTTTTACATATTTAATTCTGCGGAAAAGATGCAATTCAAAGAGCATGTCATCATTTGGGAATTCCTTTCTAACCTCTTCAATTAATCTCTCTTTTTCTTCATTAGTTAAATCTAATTCTTCTAAAAGTATTTTTATATCATATAACATGTTTTAACCTCTATAATTCTGGTGGTGCTAAAATTTCAATGGATTTATATATTTCTCTTAAATTGATTAATTTTCATTCAATCTCAATTTATAATAAGATAAATTGCTTTATTAAATATTAGGTTGTTAATAATCTAAATTCTGAGAAAAAACTATTAAAATATGAGATCAGAATGAACTAATCATCTCAACAATATTATCAAGAATAAATATAAAGTGGGTTGGATATACAAGAAGTATTTTAAATGACCATCTAAACGAATCAATCGAATTTTTGTTAACCTATAGGATTCTTAATAAATCATATTTAATTAGTACTTGGTACTTATACGATTAATTCTTAGACAACGAATTAACCAATTTAAAGAATATAATCAGGTCTTAAACCATTAGCAATGATATTAGAGAAAACGGTTGAATTAATAAACCGAATTTACAAGAATCATGAAATATTACCACCAAAAATCTCTAGAGTTGTTATAGGAATAGGTTTTTCAGGAGTAGAAATTGCTGCTTATAGTTACTCCCCAATTTTAGGATTGGCAAGGACATTTCCAAGCGTGATTAATGAACCTAGTTGCAGTAAAATAGATTTTGCCGGTAAGTTAACGGAAAAATCTCATGTAGAGTTAATGCAATGGTCAATAGGACCACTCAGTTTAAAAAAGATTATTGGAATTGCCACCTTGAACGCAGTATCTCAACACGTATTGAAAATTATGAACCCATATAAGAAGATTAAGGAAGATTTAATCGATTACTTAAACATTGATGGTGGAACGAGAGTAACATTCGTCGGAGCGATAAAACCAATGATCCAAAATGTAAGTAAAAGAACAAATGAAATTACGATCATTGACAATAATTTGTTGGAACCTCAATCCTTTAAGAATTATACCATTAAAAATCACATTAATGAACTGAAAGAGGAAGAATTATCGACCGACATTTTATTTTGTACTGGTTCAGCACTAATTAATAATACGTTGGAAGAAATTTTAGCACTTTTCAAAAGAAAAGCCCGTTATTTTGTTGTTATTGGTCCTTCGGCTAGCTTAATCCCTGAAATCCTGTTTCAATACGGTGTTGACATGGTCGGTGGCATGAAAATAATGGATTCAGACGCCACGATAAGAGTTTTACAAGAAGGTGGCGGTATGAAATATTTTAAACAATATGGAAAAAAGTACAATATTATAAATGAAAAAAATTAAATAACTAAAATGAATATTAAATTTCAACAGATATAACAATCGAAATTTGTATTTTTTTAAATCTAAAATTAGAATTACAATAAAAAGAGGAAGAATGAGCTAAATGTCTGAATTTGAACATATTTATAAAAAAAAATTGATCCTAGCAGGACCGGCAGCAGTTGGCAAAACGTCGCTTTTACGTAGGTTTGTAGAAGGGACATTTTCGATGGGCTATAAAATGACAATAGGAGTGGACTTTTTAACAAAAGAGGTTAAATTAGCCCCCGATTTAGTAAACTTAACAATCTGGGATATTGGGGGACAGAAACGGTTTAAGACTTTACGCCGCAAGTTTTACGACGGTGCTCATGGTGCTTTATTAGTTTTTGACCTTGCGAGAGCGGATACATTCGCACAAATGAAGAATTGGCTTACAGAATTCCACCAGTTTGCCGGAGAACAGGTTCCTTTTTTATTAATTGGAAACAAGAAGGATTTAATCAAGGACACTGGTGAAGTCATAAAGAAAAAGGAAGCGAAAGCGTTTGCTGAAAAGCATGGAAGCCTGTATATTGAAACCTCGGCAAAAACAGGCGATAATGTCGAAAACGCCTTCTTAGAATTAACAAAAATAATGCTACAAAATGCTTTGGATAAGACTGAAACATGAAATTTTACTAAATCCTATTTTTTAGAAAATTAAAAGAAGAAAACCACTAGGAGAACATGCCTTTGTGAAAACTCTGAATAATAGAATAATAATTCAATCATGATTTCTTAATTAAATAAATTTAATTACGTGAACTCTAAAATAATTATAAATTAGAAAAAAACTTTCTTATATTCTATTAAGAATAATAAAAAATCATTATTAAAAACCGTCGTACCAAACATGCATAAATATGTGTTTAAGGTCATACTTATCGGTCCTGGCGCGGTAGGAAAGACCAGCCTTCTATTCAGGTTTGTAGAAAATAAATTCATGTTAAAATACAAGCAAACTATCGGAGTAGACTTTACATCGAAGATCGTGGAATATTCCGAGAACTTGACGGCAAAACTTCAATTATGGGATATTGGAGGGCAACAAAAATATGAATTTTTGAGGAGCAGTTTTTTCGAAAAAGCTGACGGAGCTCTAATAGTTTTTGATCTATCCCGAGAACACACATATTATGAGATTGCACATTGGTTTTCTGAAATGCAAAAATATGCTGGAGAGATTCCATTTGTACTTATTGGAAATAAAATTGATTTAATCGATAATCTTGAGCAATCATCCGAACACCAAGAGGCGAAAATATTTGCTAAAAAAGAAGGCGGGTATTACATTGTAACTTCCGCAAAAACAGGCATCAGCGTTAATGATGCTTTTTTTGAGCTCACACGAAGAATGACTAATCGTTGAAAAATCTTTTCCCTTAAATTTTCGATAATATAACGTGTTTGATATGGAATGTCTCTCACGATATTTTATTTTCTTTATCAATTTTTTTCTTATCTTAATTAAATCCCGCCTGAGGAATGAGAGAAATTCTAAAAGTTCTCCGCGAAGATAATTAGGGGAGGTATAGTGCTGAATGCCATTGGGTTCAAATCCTATTTTTAAAAATTTACAAATTTAATTATCGCAACTGCTATAATATTAGCATAAAACTTAGCAATATTTTTTTTAATCATCTCATTTTTAAAATCCTCGTATTCAAAAGAAAGCTCATCAAGTTTCATTTCAATTTTTTTGATGTCTTTTTCAATAAAATTAATTTCTTCTTCTAATTGTTTGATTTTTTCTAGTTTTTTCAGTTTCTTTTTCTCATCATCTAAGTTGCTAATATTTTGTTTTTGTCTTTCAGTTGGTCTTTTTTCAGCTTTTCTTTCCAATTTTAATTTTAAAGATTTGAGTTTAATGTTCAAAACATTTCTTTTATGAGAATATATTTTCTTCTTTTTATTTTGCTCTTGATTAAAAATTTTATCATTTAAGGTTTTTATTTCTTGTTTCCAAGTAGTAGTTCTTAATTTTACGAGATTTTTTGCTTTTAGGATCAAGCTATTATAAATGGTCTTGTTAAATTTAGTTTTTACATACATTTTTTGCTTAAATTGAAATATTTTGCTGAGATTTTCAATGTCTAAAATAAATTCTATTAGATTCTCAATTTCATTTCCCTTTTTATCAATAATAATGGAAGAAATTTGATTTTCAACAATATATCCTTGAAATTTTACATCAAAAATAAAAAGCCATATATCATCAAGCTTAGTAATGATTGAGTTTAACATTTTAGGTAATGAATTTCTCTTGACTTGTAATACGGTAAAAGTACCCAAAAATGATGGATTCCTACAATAGTCTAAGATTGCGTTAATTAAAGGGTGTCCTAACGCAAAAAAATCGATTTCTTCTTTTTTTCGGGCTAAATCGATGTTAAATGTTCCAAAATATTTTTGTTGAATTTCATGCTTTAGGTGTTTGAACAAATCATTTTTTACGATAATTTTTGTTTTAAATTTTTCTCCATTTTGCTTTAAATCTTTTAATATACCATATTTTGTTCCATTCGAGTCAAAGAAGAATTTTATTAATTGATGTAATTCGTTATGACTCAGTTTAACATCTTCACATGATGCTAATGATGTAATTAGTCCATTTGCACTAAATGACTTCTTATCAATCATCAAATCGTCCAATTGCATCTCAATTTCTCTTGCTTTTTTAACTTGGTCGTCTAACATTCTGTAAAATTCATTAAGTTTTTTCCTTTTTTCTGTCTTGTTTTCAGTAAAGATTAGATCTTTAATGTCCTTTTCTATTATTCCGATAATTGGTTCTAAGAGCCCTATAGATTCTTCAAAGAGGTTGATTCTTTTATTTAAAGCAAATACGATGTCTGTTTCGATTGTACCATCTATGAAAAAATTATAGATATAGATCTCTCTAGCTTCTTGGCCAATCCTGTCCAGTCTTCCAATCCTTTGTTCTAATCTCATGGGATTCCAAGGCAAGTCGTAATTGACTAGAATTCTACAAAATTGAAAGTTCCTTCCTTCGCCTCCAATTTCGGTTGAAACTAGTATAGCAAATCTATTACTTGTTCGAAATTTTTCAACATTAGCGTCTTTTTCCTGTTGGTTCAATCCACCATAAAATGTTTCAACGTGAAATCCTTCTTTTTCTAATTCCTTTTTTAAAAAAAACAGAGTATCTACGAATTGGGTGAAAATTAGTGTTTTTTCTCTTGGATTTTGATCATGGATTTGCTTTAAAATTTCTAATAATTTTTCCGATTTGGAATCGTGAGATATATTGGTTAATTTATCGCAGAATTCTCTTAAGATCTTTTCCTGATTCAAGGTATTTATTAAGCTCATATCGATTTTTCCGTTAATTCCTGAATCAATAATTTCATCTTCATATTCATGGTCGTAATATTCAAGGTCCTCGCTTGATGTTTCCTTCCAGTCACCCAAATTTTTAAAACGCTCAATTTGTTCCAATCTACGTTCCAAGCTTTTTAAAATCGCGTGTTTTGAGCTGGTTAATAGTTTTTGTAATGTAGTAATTACGAACCCAAGTCCAATCCTTTCTTTTTTGTTAATTGATTCTTGATATGTTTTAGCTAGATACAACCTAATTTCGTTATAAACATCTAGTTCTTGTTTAGAGGGTTCAACCATCATTGTTTTAGCTATTCGCTTATTTTGGAACTCTTTTGGAAATACTTTTTTTTTTCGATTTCTTATTATAAATTTGGATAAAGTATGGTCCGCTTCTATTTTTTTCAACAAATTTTTCTTAAAAGGGTTAGTTTTAATTTCTTTTAAGATCTCATCGTCTTCTTTCTTAATCTTCACGTATTTAAGTTTTTTTAACAGTTTTAAAGTATTCTTTACTTCGAATGTGTTTAGTTTGCTAATTTCTCGAACATTTGTAGTTAGTAAATTGATTAATGGCATGTTTTTTCGAAAATGTTCGAAATCAGAAAAATTTTCAAACGCTTCAGGATGGATTAACTCGATTAAGGAATATAAATCAAACGAGTGTAATTGTAAAGGGGTTGCTGTTAGAAGGAGCAAACTCTGACAATTTTGACTCATTTTCTTAGCAAGCGTATAACTTAACGTTTCTCTATAATTTCTTGTGGATGCATTGATTGAATATCGCCTAAGATGATGAGCTTCGTCAAAAATGACAATATCCCAAGAGATTTGAGACAATAATTCACGATATTTTGGATTTCGCGCAAATTGGAGCGAACAAATAATTAAATTATCGTAATAAAAAGGATTTCGAAGCAATGCAGAGAATTTACGACTTCCTCTTTTCTTTAAATTCTTAAACTTTTTTCCATCGTATATAACGAATTCCACGTTAAATTTGTTTTTCATTTCAAATTCCCATTGGTGAGCTAAAGTAGCCGGAACTATAATTAGTATCCTATCAGCGAGATTTCTAGCCATCATTTCTTTAATATATATTCCAGCTTCGATAGTCTTGCCGAGCCCCACTTCGTCAGCTAATATTAACTTCGGAAAAAATTCTTCAGATAATCGATGTGCTACATTTATTTGATGGGGAAATAGCGACAGTCTTGAATTTGTTATACATTTAATTTGATACGATGTGTAATAGGAATTGAATAAATTTGCCCAGTATTTAATTAAAAAATTTTCAGGGGGATCAATTTTATTTGATGAGATTAATGCTTGAAGTGGGGTCCTATATCTTGAGAGCATTTCTGATTCTTCAATTTGGTGTAATTTTCCATTTGGGAATAAGACTTCGTATGAAATAAATCCTTTTCTGCTTAGAAAATCTCCAGAATTTATGACGCCAACCCCATTTTTCGTTAAGACTTTTTCGTTCACTTCAAAAATATAATGTACCAGGTCAATGGGAGGAATAATTCTCATTACATTATTGTTAAAAAAGACTTTAAATTTTGTTATAAAATAAGTATCCTCCACATCCAAGGATTTGGAAGCAGGAACTTCTATTTTTCTAACAATGCGCCCTATTCCTAAATCCGAGAATCTGTGAAACACGAAATTGTCAATATTGAAGTATTGACCTCTACAATAAACATTAAAGCATTTCGAAAATCGCGTGGACAAATTTTTTCCACAAAAAGGGCAATTATAATTAGACAAATTGATCGTTGAGATATTTTATGCTATGAGAATCATTGATAAAAGTTAAACTTTTGCGTCATGGCGTTTCTTATATAGATTTCATGACTTCTTTTTTCCTAACTAACGGAATTCTATAATACACCTGCAAATTCCTCAAGCTTCACGCGTTTAAACTCAGAATCCCTCTTCCCAAATGGTAATTTTTCGATTCTTGAATAAGTATTTGGACGAGATTCACTTTTAGAAACTCTCACTACTTTTATTCATTAAATTTGATAATAAAAAATGTGAAGTCCTGATACTAAAATTAATTTATATAACTTAAGTTTTGTAATTTGTAATTATTGTTAATTTTAATAATTTTAGTAAGACATTGCATTTTTATCTCCTAAGTGAAATTTCAATGCTTAACATCAAATCTCACCCAATTTCTTTTAA
>JAUXAJ010000350.1 GCA_030620005.1 Promethearchaeota archaeon
GGAAGATATAATTAAATATTTGACATCAAAAGGGAGAATAAAAGCTGTAATCTATCACAAGATGAAAAAAAGATATTGCAATATAAAATCAACTGCAAAAATTAGCGTGTCAGAGTCCGAACTTTTATCGCACTTGTTTAAAATGATGCGTGAGAAAACGATTGAAATTATAATCCCCGATCTATTTCAGGTTGCGTGGAGCGAAGAAAGTAACGCAAATAATGGTCTTAAATACTTGGTAGCGGAAAACATTATTCGTAGAAAATTCCCAGAGCTAGAGAGTCCGCTTCTAAAAGAACACGATGCAGGAGGATATTATTTTGACTCTAGAGCGATCGACCTTAAGACTGTTGAAAGCATGACCGAAATACAGAATCATTTAACTAGTATTCTCAAAAACATTGACGAAATAAAATATAAGACGATAATTTATCTTCCTAAAGAGAGTTTTTCTTTAAATATTTACGAACCCTTCAAGGAGAAATACATAAACAAGACTCGTCCTTTTAAAATTACGCCTAAAAACTTACCAAGGTTGGAGATCCCTACAAAAAAACAAAAAGCAAACTTGGGGATCTTGAAAAGTTACAGGAAAAACTTCATGTGTTTTTATATCACATTAATAGAAGCCATTCAATATTTTATTGAACAATTACAACTCGATGAAAAAAAATGTGATAATTACGAGATCATTCATCGAAACTTGGTAAATAAATTCGATGCCTATTGCACGATGTTTTATAGATCAGATTGGATTGAGATCACTGAACCTAACATTTACCGATGGGAAACCTTTTTTAAAATGTTCGATTTACCAATACGGGTAATAGATTTGAACTTTCAATCCATTAGATTCCACGGGAGAACATTCGAAATGTGGGGCAGATGTAAATTTGGAATCAGTATAAAAAAGGAATACGAAGACGATATAAAACATTTGAAAGAATTGGGATATATTGAGCTAATAGATGAATGTAGCGATAATATAGTGACGCTTGGCTTAACTCTAAATATGTTCGTCCCTTATCCTTCAATTGAGTATTGTTTCTTTGTTTATAAATATATCATATATTATCACTTGTTCCAGCTCTTGCATCATTCAATTAAATATATTAAGAAGATCAAACCAGATCTAAATTTAAAAAATAAGGAAGACTCGCTTTACGAATTATTTTTGCCAGTAATGAGTTCCTTATTTAATTTAACAGATCCTAACAAAATCTCTAGTGAAGTAATCTTTAATTATTATACATTTGACCCTGACGAGCTAGAGATCATTTACAACGAGATATTATTAAATAATGCTAAAATAATCGAACTAAAATTAAGTAAATTCTTTTTTCTATGCTCAACGAAGCTAAAATTAGATAAAACAAACTAGGTAAAAAATAATGACAAGAAATAAAATATTATTCGTGCAACCTTTTTTACTCGAAAAAACACATCTATCACACGAGATCCTAATATGGTCCGTATATATTGAAAACTATTTAAAGACTAGAAATGAGAACCTTTTATTTGACTTGCTTTACTTGCCAGAAGAAAAAAAAGAAAAAAAGATTAATATCACTTCTTTCAACGAAAAAGAGAGGTTTTTTTCACAGATGAGCCCTCTCGTATCAGACTTGAACTTTGGAATCGATAAAAATACCATAATCTGCATCTCAGGAACGACTTCTAACCATTATTTATCGTCCAAGTTAATTGCAGAATATTTTCAAGCCGATTTTCCCGAGACCGTCCAAATATTTGGTGGCGCACACGCTTCAGCATGCCCGAACGATTTCGATTACGATAATTCACCGATAGATTATGTGATAAAAGGTGAAGGAGAAAAATCAATGCACGAATTAATCAATAACAATGTGAAAAAACAAGATAAACCTGTGATCCTTCCAAACAACCCAATTCGTGACTTGAACGACTTGCCTCCGATTGAGTTCTCGATCTTTGACAAATATATTGAAAAATTCAACCACTTGTCGATCAGCTTGAGCCGAGGCTGTCCTTTTTCGTGTAACTTTTGCATGGAAAAAGGTTTATCCAATTCAGAAAGAAGTGTGAAGGGATGGAAGGCTTATTCCCCAAGAAGAGCAATTCAAGAAGTTAATTCAATGATAAAATTCGGAAAAGAACACGCCATTAAAATATTCGGATTTTACGATCCGACTTTTGGGTTGAATAAAAAATGGTTACTCTCTTTTCTTGATTCGTTTAATTTTAACGAAGACGATTTTTCTTATTGCTGGGTCGAAACTCGGTTGGACATCTTAAATCGAGAATTAATAAAAAAGTTCCAACAAAAGCGTTTTTTCTTGATGTACGGATTAGAATCGTATTCTGATAATATGTTAAAAATAATGAACAAATGCGTGAATCCTCGAGAATATTTAAATAAATTTGAAGAGATTTATAATGTACACAAAGAAATCAACGCAAAGTTAACATTTAATATTTTAATGAATCATCCTGGCGAAACTCAAGAGTCTTACGCAATTACTTATGATAGGCTAGAAAAGCTTGAAAAAGAAAACGACTTGGACTTTTTTTATTTCAATATTAGGTTCTACCATCACTTTCCAGGAACGGTTCTTTATAACAAGTCTAACGAATTCGAGAAGAATTACGGAACAAAAATATATTTTCCAGAATGGTGGAAAAATGAGTCTTTGTTAAAGTTAGGAGCTTATTGCGTTCGTCCATCCAGAACTTTATCGCTCAAGGAGTCAATTGACATTTATACTGAAAGATATATAAAGTTAAACGAGCTAGCACTCATGATGATGAAAAAAAAACGACCAGCGAACTTTTTAGCAAGGGGCTTTGAACTAAAAAAAGGGAACAAGTTTTTAAACGAACATAGAATCGAACTACATCAATTCATTGACGAAAACATTACTGTTAATAATCCATGATAAAGAAGCAAAAATAGATTAGATTATTTTGATCAATTGACGATTAATTATAAGAGAGAGTTCTTTATTTGGGATTATCGCTTTATTACCGATGGTAGAGTTAATTCACGCATTTGTGAGCAAAATATTGTTGTTCTTGATATTCAGAATCAAAACCTTACCGCTTTAAAATCAAGATGGATTGCTTTAATGGGCAATTTAAAAAACTTAAAAAAAGTTTCCCACCGATAAGGGTTCGGACCGTTAATCTCAATCCAATCAGACCTTACATACATCAAACAATAGAATACAAATTTTTTTACTTGCTCTTCAAGAATTTCTTCATAATTATTGATTTTTTCTGCTTGCTTTTGAATGCTTTCAATGCTTTCAATATTAAAATCTTAAAAATTTTAATATTGCGAAAATAATTCATTTGCTTTTTATATTTAATGTTAAATATGCAAATAAAATTGATATTATTTTTAGAAAATGCTACTCTATTCAGATATATATGATAATTTCCTCATTCCGTTTATCTTATTATTAATTATTTTTTCATTTATTCTTTCATTGAAGGGAAAAACGGAAAAAATAAAAAAATATGCTTATCCTTCCACGATTTTAGTTGTTTTTATAGTAATTTTTACAATATTTGAGCAACAAAACCTAAAATTAGGACGTTTTACACTAGTAATATTTTATATCGAATCATTTTTTACAATAGTTCTTTTTTTTTCAATTCTATTACTTTATAAAAATAAAAATCGATCTGAATATTTTCTTTTAGTTTATTCTGGGGCCATATTCTTAACATCTCATATAATTTTGAGTGGAATCTTAGGATTAATAAATGGGAGTATTATTGTATTTGTTTTTTTCACCTCATTAATAATCGCGTCAATTATTCCATATGATCAAGAATGGAAATTAGTGTTGAACATGATCATTTTCATTCTATATATTTATTATTTAATGAATGTCGAAGCACTGATAATAGGATTAACATCATTGATTTTAAACTACTTTTTAATATATTTAGCAAATAAAAATTTCAGAAATAGATTATTATCAATTGTTCCCGCAAATATCATTCTTTTTAAACGTTTATTATATATATTAAGATTACATCCTGAAATTAAAAATATTGATAAAAATAAAGCGGAGAATTTATATAAAACTAGAGAAAAACCAAAATTTTGGAAATCAAGAATAACAATTTTACAAAGGAACATCGAAAATGAACCCGACCCTCTTAATCTATACCAGCTAAACGAGAGAAGTTTTCTTTCTGACTTTCTCTCAGATAATTCGACATATATTCTTGAAATTATATCTCACAAGAAATTTGTAATTTCATTTATAATAAAAGACCATAAAGAAAAATTAGCAAGAGATAAAGGAATAACGATCTTAACAAGATTGCAATCGCTATATCCCGGCCTTGACGGAAAAGTTGATGTTTA